>JAAZIQ010000050.1 GCA_012800795.1 Bacillota bacterium | reverse complement strand
TATTTTAAATAGATTTTTCCTTCAAAAACCTATAGTAATTTTACACTAACCCCGCCATATCAAAGCTAAAGAGTAAAAATAGCAAGAGTTTGTCCTTCTCACTATTGCGGCAAACCCTATCTTTTGTTAAGATAGAAATGGCATCAT
The DNA here is from genome assembly GCA_012800795.1 of Bacillota bacterium. Taxonomy (GTDB): domain Bacteria; phylum Bacillota; class Dethiobacteria; order Dethiobacterales; family Dethiobacteraceae; genus JAAZIQ01. The sequence continues at coordinate 22,532 of JAAZIQ010000050.1, read as the reverse complement.
TTGTCTGCTTATTTTATAATCTTTTTATTATCTTTGTAAACAGCAATAACGGTGCTGTTTATTTATCTAAACATTTTCTTTTTTCTACATATTGTTTATTTCCTGCAATTTATCCCGGCACCAGATGTGGATAGTATTTGTGCAAATTGTGGATAACACAACTTATACAGCGATGAAAAAGCCTGAAATTGGGCTATTTTATGTTTTATCCACAGTTTTTGTGGATAAAAATACTGTATTGTGGATAACTATTTTTTTCCCTATTTTTAAGTATTTTCATTGTGGATAACTTTTGTTTTAATATTAGGAGGTAAAATAATGGAATACGAACTGCTGGATATCTGGCAGGCAACACTGGATGAAATTGAAAAAAAAATGAGCAAGCCAAGTTTTGAAACTTGGCTTAAAACAACCAAGCCCGTTTCCATTACTGATGAGGCGCTCATCATCAGTGTGCCTAATGATTTTACCAGGGATTGGCTACAAGGACGCTATGCAGATTTAATCCAAGATACACTGCAAGATGTAATTGGTGATCATAACCTGCAGGTCCATTTTGTCACCCCCAGTGTTAGTGACGAAAGTGCTGATTTTAGCCCTGAAGAAATTCCTCATCAATATAAAAAAGATTTAGGAACACCAGCCACTTCTTCCTGGCTGAACCCGAAATATACTTTTGATACATTTGTCATAGGTAACAGCAACCGTTTTGCCCATGCAGCTGCCTTAGCCGTTTCAGAGGCTCCGGCCCGTGCCTATAACCCTCTTTTTATTTATGGCGGTGTCGGATTGGGGAAAACCCATTTAATGCATGCCATAGGTCACCATGTTTTGGAAAATACGCCTTATTATCGGGTTCTCTATATCTCTTCAGAAAAGTTTACCAATGAATTTATTAATTCCATCCGTGATAATAAAACAGAGGCTTTCCGTAATAAATACCGCAATATTGATGTTTTGTTAATTGATGATATCCAATTTTTAGCTGGCAAAGAAACAACACAAGAAGAATTTTTTCACACCTTCAATGCACTGCACGAAAACAATAAGCAAATCATTATTTCCAGCGATCGCCCGCCGAAAGAGATCCCCACTTTGGAGGATCGGTTGCGCTCACGTTTTGAATGGGGATTGATCACCGATATACAAGCTCCGGATCTAGAAACGCGTATTGCAATTTTGCGCAAAAAAGCCGATATGGAAAAAATAAAAATCAGTGATGATGTTATTCACTATATTGCCAATAATATTGCCACCAATATCAGGGAATTGGAAGGGGCATTTATCCGCGTCATTGCTTATTCTTCTCTTACTAAGCGTCCCATTGATTTAAGTTTGGCCCAGGAAACATTGCAAGGTATTTTGGCGACCCATAACCAGCCCAAATTTATTTCCATCGAAAGAATTCAAAAAGTAACGGCAGAGCATTTTGCTTTAAAAGTAGATGATTTAAAGGCTAAAAAACGCACCAAAAATGTGGCATTACCGCGTCAAATTGCCATGTACCTGTCGCGTGAATTAACCGATTGTTCATTGCCTAAAATTGGTGAAGAATTTGGCGGCCGCGATCATACTACCGTTATGCATGCACATAAAAAAATTTCCGCTGATCGAAAACAAGATTCTCAATTAGATTCTATAATTAAACAGCTAATAGAAAAAATCAACAACTGTTAATAAGTTGTGGATAACTTGTATTTTTTTTGTTTATATCTTTGGGATAAAATAAGCTATTTTGTAGATCTGTGTAGAAAGTGGATAACTGTTTTTATTTATTCACAAGCATATCCCCAAGCAACAAACAAAGCAATATCAGCTTTAGCACAACTTTTACACATTATCCCCAAGCTATATTACTATTAATACTAAAAATATAAATATATGATTACTAGTTATTTTTTAGAACTAAAAAATAAAGAGAGGTGTTTTTCTTGCTCTTTTCCCTTTCACAAACTTTTCTTAGTGAACATTTGCAGATTGTAGCAAAAGCCATAGCAACAAGAAGTACAATTCCTGGTTTGGATGGAATTCTTTTTGAATGTGATGGCAATGACTTAATTCTTACTGCCACCAATATGGAATTGGGAATACAAACTCGCTTTCCAGCTGTACATAAAGAAAAGGGTAGAGTTGTACTGCCGGGAAAAATAGTGGATATTGTGCGCCATTTATCGGCGGAATCAGTACAAATTAAGGTAAACCTAGACAATTATCTGACGGAAATTAAAAGTGGACAAGCTGAATTTCAACTCTATGGCCAAAACGCTGACGACTATCCTGTTTTTCCCACAGTTTTGCCTGAGCAAAAAGAATGCTCTTTTAATATTAAATCAGGGGAACTGCGCCGCTTATTACGTCAGACATTGTTTGCCGTTTCACAGGACGAAAGCAAGCTGGCATTTACAGGTGTTTTATTTACCTTATCTGGTAATTTGTTGACTTTGTCTTCCTCTGATACTTTTAGGCTTGCTACCACATCCTGTCATGTTACCGCGGCAACATCTGATGCCACATTTTTAGTACCGGCTAAAAATTTGCAGGAGGTGCTACGCATTTTTGCCGCTGAAGACAGAATCATTGAAGCTGTTCTGCAACAAAATCAACTTTTTCTTACTTCCGGCACCACCTGTCTTTCTTCCCGGCTGTTGGAGGAAAACTTCCCCGATGTCCAGCGTGTAATTCCGCAAAAGATAATAGGCAAAGCCAGTATTAATACTGCTAATTTTATTAAAGCCCTAGAAAGAGCTACCCTTTTAGCTGAGGGAACTAATCATGTTGTGCGGTTTTCCATTGGCGAAAATACCATGGTAATCAGGGCTTCCTCCAAATATGGAAAAATTCAGGAGCAGCTGCCCATTTCTTTAAGTGGGGAAGGAGTAGAAATTGCCTTTAATGCTCGCTTTTTACTGGAAGCTTTAAAAATAATTGAAAGTGAAGAATTTATCCTGGAAATTACGGGGACCAATAAACCATGTATAATTAAAGATCCCTTAGCGCCCGGTTACTTATACTTGGTTTTACCGATTAAAATTAAAAATAAGCTTAAATAGAAAAGGAGCAGAATTTTGCGTGTTGATACATTGTTTCTACGCAACTTTCGAAATTACCGTTACTTGAATTTAGAGCTGGATCCGCATTTAAATATTTTTGTCGGAGCCAATGCCCAAGGTAAAACTAATCTTTTGGAATCCCTTGTTTTTCTGGCTACAGGAAGTTCTTTTCGCACTAGAAATGAAGAAGAACTGGTGCTGTGGGGAGAAGATTCCTGTACGGCTGCTGCGCAGATTATAAAAAAACAACAGACAGAAAAACTGCTTGTAACTTATTGTCTGAAGGAGAAAAAAAAACAGTATTTTAGTAACGGTTTGGAACTAAAAAAATCTGCTTTTAGTGGGCGTCTTTTGGCTGTTCTTTTTACACCTGAAGATCTGCTGGTTGTAAAAGGAGCGCCCCAGGCCAGAAGAAAATACCTAGATGAAATAATTTGCCGTTTTTCCCCCCTCTATGCTTATAGCCTAAGTCGTTATCAGCACATTTTAAGGCAGAGAAATCAACTGCTAAAAAAATATCGGGAAAAAATAATTGCTTCACCGGAATTAGCCAGTTGGAATATACAACTGGCTAAGGAAGGTGCCAAGATTATAAGGAAAAGACAGTATGTTCTGCACCGTCTGGGACTTTTGGCAAGATTAGCCCAGAGAAATTTAACCGGCAGGGAAGAAAGTTTGCTGATCAAATACCGGACAAGCCTGCCTAAAGAATTTTTAACAAAAGACGATGAAATTGAGCAGGCACTGCTGCGGGCACTGCAGGAAAATGAAAAAAATGAATGTAGATTGGGTCAGTCATTAATCGGTCCTCATCGTGATGAAATTATTTTTCTGCTTAATAACAGAGATGCACGTCTTTATGCTTCCCAGGGACAGCAGCGTACCTTGATCTTAGCTCTTAAAATGGCAGAGCTGGAGTTAATTAAGGGGGAATGTGGTGAATTTCCTATTCTGCTTTTGGACGATGTGTTTTCTGAACTGGATGAGAAAAGACGCCGTTTTGTGGTGGAAAACATAGAGGGAAAAATACAAACTTTGCTTACCGGTACAACGGCAGAAGGAATGAATGCTTTTAAGAAAGTTGGTAAAATTTTGCTGGTTGAGAGGGGAGAGATAAAATATAATGATCCCCGTAAGTAGAATATTGGAGCAAACTCTTACTGCTCTGCCTGCGGCTAAAAGGATAAAGGGGCAAATGGTGATGGATGCCTGGGCAGAAGTTGTCGGTGATATTATTGCCCAAAAGGCAGAAGCGGTATCCTTTTCTGACGGAATACTTTTTGTTCGTGTTTGTGATTCTGTTTGGGCCCAACATTTAGTGTTGCAGAAAAAACAAATTATAACCAAATTAAAAGCTGCAGCAAAAACAAATGTGCTTAAAGATATTTATTTTCAAATAGGTAAACCACGGCAGCATCAGCCCCAAAGTTTTCCTGAAAAACAGGAAGATGGGCGCTGGCGGCAATTTGTTTTAGACGAGCAGGATGTGACCAGCATAAATGATGCTTTTGCGCAAGTAGATTTGCCTGCGGATTTGGTTCAGAGTATGAAGGCTTTATTTGTAGCACAAAAGAAAAGAATGAAATGGCTGCTTGCCTCAGGTAAACCTGCTTGTAAACAATGCGGCTTACCGCTGGTTGAAACGGCAGCAGGGGCTTACTGCCTTTGCTGTAAATGTGAAGATCAGGAAATGGGTAAAATAAAAAGTAAGGAAAAAGGTAGTTGAGGAGGATATATTTTGTATTTACACATTGGTGGCACCAAGGTAGTGGCAGTAGAAGATATTATAGGTATTTTTGATATGAGCATTAAAGAAAAACAATGTAATAAAGAATTTTTGCAATCAACCCCACATCACAACTATCCCGGTGAGGAGGAAATAAAATCCTTTATTGTTACCAGCAGTGAGGTAATTTTTTCGCCCATTGCCCCCGGTACTTTACGGAAACGCTTTCAGGGATAGTACTTTGATAAATTGGGTTAGCGACTGGAGGTTCAATGGTGGTAAAAGGGCAAAATGGAAATAATTATGATGCAGATCAGATTCAGGTACTGGAAGGCTTGGAAGCCGTCAGAAAACGGCCGGGGATGTATATTGGTTCTACCGGCTCACGCGGCCTGCACCATTTAGTTTTTGAAATAGTTGATAATAGTATCGATGAAGCTTTGGCTGGTTTTTGCGAAAATATTAGCGTCATAATTGAACCCGGGAATATTGTTACCGTAAAAGATGACGGTCGGGGCATTCCTGTGGATGAGCAAAAAAAATTAAAAAAACCGGCTGTAGAAGTTGTTTTAACGGTCCTTCATGCCGGTGGTAAATTTGGTGGTGAAGGCTATAAGGTTTCCGGTGGCTTACACGGTGTAGGTCTCTCTGTCGTTAATGCCTTATCCGAATGGCTGGAAGTACAAGTGCAGCGTGATGGGAAAATTTATGAAATTCGTTTTGAACGCGGAAAAACAGTGACGCCGCTGCATGTGGTGGGAAAAACCAAAAAAACCGGAACTAAAATTTCTTTTAAGGCTGACAGTCAAATATTTGAAACACTTGATTACCAGTTTGATATTTTAGCGCAGCGCTTACGGGAATTAGCCTTTTTAAATAAAGGAATTAAGATTACTTTAGAAGACCGCCGCTCGGAAGAAAAGCATAAAGAAGTATATAAATATAGTGGCGGGATTAAATCTTTTGTTGAGTATTTAAACAAAAATAAAGATGTTTTGCATAAAAAAGTTATTCATCTGGAAAGGGAAGAAGAAGGCGTAGGCGAAATGGAAGTTGCTCTGCAGTTCCATTCCGGCTATAATGAGCTGATTTTTTCTTTTGCCAATAATATTCGTACCCATGAGGGCGGAACCCATGAGATTGGCTTTAAAAGTGCTCTAACTCGCCTCTTTAATGATTATGCCCGCAAAAATAATTTACTTAAAGACAATGATAGTAATTTCAGCGGTGAGGATATCCGCGAGGGTTTAACGGCAGTTATTAGTGTTAAACTGCTGGAACCGCAATTTGAGGGGCAGACAAAAACAAAATTGGGTAATACGGAAATGCGGGGCCGTGTAGAATCTTTTCTTTATGAGGAATTAGGAACATTTTTCGAGGAAAACCCTTCCATCGCTAAACGCTTGGTAGAGAAGGCTCTAAACGCCGCCCGGGCAAGGGAGGCGGCGATAAAAGCACGTGAATTGGCACGGCGCAAAAATGCATTGGAAGTTTCTTCGCTGCCGGGAAAATTGGCTGACTGTACCAGCCGCGATCCGGCCTTGAGTGAATTGTTTTTGGTGGAGGGTGATTCCGCCGGAGGTTCCGCGAAGCAAGGTAGAGACAGACGTTTTCAGGCAGTTTTGCCGCTGCGAGGAAAAATTATTAATGTGGAAAAGGCGCGTTTGGACAGAATTCTGGCCAATGAGGAGATACGCACCATTATTACGGCACTGGGCACCGGCGTAGCCGCAGAATTAGATGTGAGTCGTGCCCGTTATCATAAAGTAATTATTATGACTGACGCAGATGTTGATGGTGCTCATATTAGAACTTTGTTGTTAACTTTCTTTTTCCGTTATATGCAGCCTTTAATCCAGTCAGGTTATATTTATATCGCCCAGCCTCCTTTATATAAAGTAAGGAAAAGGCAAAAAGAATATTATGTTTATTCGGATGAGCAGCTGGAGCGGCTGCTGCAGGAAATAGGGCGTGAAGGTACTACCCTACAGAGATATAAGGGTTTGGGGGAAATGAATCCGGAACAATTATGGGCTACTACAATGGATCCGGAAAGAAGAACTATTTTACAAGTTACTATGGAAGACGCTATGCTTGCAGATGAGATTTTTAGTACCCTCATGGGTGATAAAGTGGAACCACGCCGCGATTTTATTGAGAAATACGCTAAGCAAGTGCGGAACTTAGATATTTAGGAGGCGAAAGAGCGTGGAATATACACATGGAAAAATTTTACCCGTTGCTATACACGAGGAAGTAAAGGGTTCTTTTTTAGATTATGCTATGAGTGTGATTGTCAGTCGTGCTTTGCCCGATGTGCGCGACGGCTTAAAGCCCGTCCACCGACGCATTCTATATTCTATGTATGAGCTGGGCATGACGCCTGATAAACCCTATAAAAAGTCAGCACGTATCGTGGGAGAAGTACTGGGTAAATACCACCCCCATGGTGATGCGGCAGTATATGACGCCATGGTACGCTTGGCGCAGGATTTTTCCAGCCGTTATCCTTTGGTAGATGGTCATGGCAATTTTGGTTCTGTTGATGGCGATCCACCGGCTGCGATGCGTTATACGGAAGTGAGAATGGCCAAAATTACCACTGAAATGCTGGCCGATATACAAAAGGAAACCATTGATTTTAGGCCTAATTTTGATGATTCTTTAGAGGAACCGGTGGTGCTTCCGGCCCGGTTTCCCAATTTGCTAGTTAACGGCTCTGCGGGAATTGCCGTCGGTATGGCCACAAACATTCCGCCTCATAATCTAACGGAAGTAATTAATGCCCTTGTTTATTTAATTGATAATCCGGAATGTGAAGACCGAGAGCTACTTAAGTTTATCAAAGGCCCGGATTTTCCCACCGGTGGAATTATTATGGGCCATGAAGGGATACGCAAAGCATACCGCACGGGACGAGGTATCATTAAAATTAGGGCTTTGACGCAAATAGAGCGGATGCAAAACGGCAAACAGCGCATTGTAGTGACAGAACTTCCTTATCAGGTTAATAAGGCAAAAACAATTGAAAAAATTGCGGAACTGGTACGCAATAAGAGAATAGACGGTATTACTGATCTGCGGGATGAATCAGACCGCGATGGTTTGCGCATTGTAATTGAATTAAGAAAAGATGTCAACGCACAAGTTGTTTTAAATCAGTTATTTAAATACAGTCAAATGCAGCAAACCTTTGGTATTATTATGTTGGCTTTGGTGAACGACAGACCGAAAGTCCTAAATTTGCGCCAACTTTTAACTGCTTATTTAGAGCACCAGAAAGACGTGGTGATTAGGCGTACGCGTTATGAATTGCGCAAAGCCGAGGAACGTGCCCATATTTTGGAGGGGTTACGTATTGCTTTGCAAAATCTTGATGAAATTATTAAAATCATCCGTAGTTCACAAACCGTTGAGTTGGCACAAAATAGATTGATAAATACTTTCCAGCTTACTGAAATTCAAGCCAAAGCTATTTTGGATATGAGGTTGCAAAAATTGACCGGTTTAGAAAGGGAAAAGCTGGAAGAGGAGTATTTGGAATTAATTAAAAAGATAGCCTACTACCGGGAAATCCTTGCCAATGAACGGTTGGTATTACAAATTATTAAAGATGAACAGCTTGCCGTTCGTGATAAATACGGTGATGAGCGCCGAACAAAAATTGTGGCTCAAGAAGAAGATTTAATGGTAGAAGATTTAATTGCCGAAGAAGATATGGTGGTTACCTTAACGCATCGGGGGTATATCAAACGTTTGCCTGCAACTACTTATAGAACACAACGGCGCGGGGGACGCGGGGTTACGGCCATGCAAACCAGGGAAGATGATTTTGTCGAACATCTTTTTGTGGCCTCTACCCACGCCTATTTGTGCTGTTTTACTAATCGCGGTAAAATGTATCGCCTTAAAGTTTATGAAATTCCTGAAGCCGGCCGTCAAGCACGCGGTACTGCCATTGTTAATTTACTTTCAGTTGAACCGGGGGAACAGATAACGGCCGTTATTCCTATTCGCGAGTACGTCGAGGGACAGTATTTGTTTATGGCAACGCGCCGGGGAACTGTGAAAAAAACCTCATTGGATGAATTTATTACTCAGCGCAAAGGCGGCCTGATTGCCATCAAATTGCCTGAAGATGATGAGCTGATAGATGTACGCCTAACGGATGGTAAACATGAAGTTGTATTAATTACCAAGCAGGGCCTAGCGATACGTTTTACTGAAGATGATGTGCGGGCCATGGGCCGTAATGCCTATGGGGTACGTGGCATTTCCTTAAGTGAAGATGATGAGGTCATTGGCTTAGGCGTAGTTTACCCGCAGGATGAGAGAGAAAGTGAACTGCTGGTGGTTACGGAAAAAGGTTTTGGTAAGCGTACACCCCTTGCGGAGTATCGCCGGCAGAGGCGCGGAGGCAAGGGCATTTATACCATTCGCGTTTTAGAAAGGAACGGACCGCTGGTCGGTGCCAGAGTAGTATGTCCGGGCGATGAGGTAATGATCATTACTGCCGGCGGCATTGTCATTCGCCAGGATGTGGCTGATATATCACAACAAGGACGGGTTACGCAAGGAGTGACGCTTATTCGTTTAGATGAAGGTGATCGTGTTGTGAGCCTGGCAAGGGTAATGGCTGAAGAAGACGAAGTCTAGGCGGTGCAAAGATGGTTCGTCGACCCAAGCAGCGAAGATTTAATTTTTCAGCATTCTTTTTGTTAATGCTGACAATCTTTTTTTTAACTCGTTATTCTTTTCTTAATGAACCGCCGCCGGAGTATCATTTGCCGCAAAGTGTAGACGTAATTGTGGTAGGCAGCGGTCTTAGCGGTAATCTTGCGGCCATTGCAGCAGCACAAGCAGGAGCACAGGTTATCTATTTTAACTTAAGTACGGAAATAGCTGCTGCACCACCTTATCCCACCGTCTTTTGGGCTGCCGGAACCACCTATCAAAAAAAGACAGAGCAGGAAATTTTACCGGAAACACTGGCTTTACATCTTTATCGCCGTGGTAAAGAAACAGCAAATTACGCTCAACTTTTAACTTTGTGCTTATCTTCTGCAGAGTCTTTGCATTGGCTGGAAGAATTAACAGGCCAGAAATTTTCCCGGCTAGATGACGATAATATAGCCATGCATTGGCCGGCGGAGGAAAATGCTTATTTAAATATATTGGCAAAGACAAAAAATATTTTATCTTCCCTGGTAACAGAAAGAAAAAATTGCCTACCCATAAGTTTATTAACTGATGGAGAAGAAATTGCCGGCTTAAAAGTGCGCAATGAAAATGGTGAGGAAGAAGAAATTCGGGCTCAAGCAGTGATTTTAGCCGATGGCGGTTATGCCTCAAATAAAGAAATGCTTAAGACTTTTGCGGGTGTTTCCGGTATAAGAGCCAGAAGTGACGGCAGCTTTATGGGGATTGCTTTAGAGTTGGCCCAAAAGCTGGGGGCGCAAACCGCAGCTTTAGAAAAAATTTTTTTGCAGCCCATTTTAGTCAGTAGCGGAGAAGGAATTGATAATTTTACATTAGAGGATGTGCTCTTGGTTTCTGCTACAGGAAAGATAGTTAAGGCTAGTGCTACACTGGAAGAATTACTAGCAGATAATGACGGTACTTTATTTGTGGTAACGGGCAAAAATCATCCTTTACGGCAGCAGCTAGCAATGCAATCATTTTCTGACCGTAAGGATCTTGCCGCCTTGCTTCAAGTGCCGCTTCCGGTATTGGAGGAGCATCTATTTATACTAGAGCCTCCTTACCAGCTAGCTGTTTTAGGCCTTGTGGCTCTTAACCCGGGTGGTTTGGTGGTTACGGAAAAATATCAAGTAATGGGACAAGAAACTATTATAGCAGGTCTTTATGCGGCGGGGGAATTGACGGCAGGACTGCATGGAAGTAAAATCTTTGCCGATTTGTTTTTTACTGAGGCTGTTGTTAGTGCCAGAATAGCCGGCTTACAGGCAGCAAAATATGCTTTACGTTAAGGAAATACCAATAGAGCAGAAAAGACGCAGTATAAAAAAAAATGCAGCATCTTTTTGGACTTGACAGCTAAAAAATTTAGATTATATAATAGTGGTGATGCTTCGGGGCGGGGTGAAATTCCCCACCGGCGGTAAGCGGCCATTGGGCCGACGAGCCCGCGAGCGTTTTTACGCTGAACCGGTTAGAATCCGGTGCCGACGGTATAGTCCGGATGGGAGAAGCGGATAATGGCAGCTTTTTGCTGCGTAGTTATTCGTGTTATGGTGCCCCCGAAGCGGGGCACTTTTTTTGCTTCCTGAGCATCAAAAAATAAAGCCAAGGAGGCGCAAAAAATGAATGTAAGAAAAATGGTTACCATGGCCATGTTGGCCGCAGTGTCTGTTTTATTAATGTACTTAGTTCGTTTCCCTATTTTTCCTGCCGCTCCCTTTTTGGAGTATGATATGGCGGATGTGCCGATTTTAATTGGTACATTTCTTTTGGGACCTGTGTGCGGTTTAATCTTAACGGTTGTTGTTTCCGTGATTCAGGCCATGACGGTTTCCGCCAGCAGTACCTGGATTGGAGCAGTGATGCATATTTTTGCCACAGGTTCTTTTGTGATAGTGGCAGGCTGTATTTACCATAAAGTTAGAACACGCATAGGTGCTGTGTTAAGTTTAGTTTTGGGTTCACTGGTAATGACTTTGGCCATGATTCCCTTGAATTTAATTTTTACGGTTCGTTTTTTAGGTGCACCGCGTGAAGTTGTAGTGGCAATGCTTGTTCCTACCATTATTCCTTTTAATTTAATTAAAGCGGCCATTAATAGTGTTATTACTTTTAGCGTCTATAAAACAGTGGCTAAAGTATTGCGTCTGCAAATTGTAGAAAAGAAAAATCAGGAAACTTCACCGACCTATCCTGCTTAAGCAGAGAAAACAAACTGCAGTGTTAAACTTCTGCAGTTTGTTTTTTAAGAGTATAAAAATATATTTTTGTGCATGCTAAGGGAAAAAGGTGATGATGAGATGCCAGAAGCGGAGTTATACACTACACACGGGTGAACTTACTGTCAGCGAGTGAAAGAGTTTCTTTCAGAACAAAAAGTTGATTATGTGGAATATAATGTGGAAGAGAATCCTCAATATCGAAAAAGGATGATGGAGAAAGCACGAAATACAGTTATTCCCACATTGATAGTGGGTGATGAAGTAGTTTTCGGTTATGATGAAGACAAATTAGAAGATTTGTTTTCAAACTAGCTACTTCAGACAAAAATGTTAAGATGTAAAACAGCAGGCAAGCAGGAGTGACAACCTGCTTGCCGTCATTTTAACGCAAATAGCGGTAAAGAGAAAGGAAAAGAAAAGCTTATAGCTAAAAAAACGCCAGCAGAAGAAAAATAAGCAAAATGACATAAAATAGAGCTGCAGGAGAAATATTAACTACTTGAGAAGGAATTAACAACCCAGGAGTCGAAATAGAAATTGTTCTAAGCATTTAATTGTTTTTTTCTAGTTATAACTGGTAAAGCTCAAAGGAGGCATTGGCGTGAAAATTTATCCTACGGAAAAAATTCGCAATATCGCTCTCATTTCCCATGGTGGCGCCGGAAAGACGTCCCTAGCTGAAGCGATGCTATATACTTCAGGTGCAATTAGCCGCTTGGGGAAAGTTGATGCGGGTACAACTACGATGGATTTTGATGCAGAAGAGATTAAAAGAAAAATTACCATCAGCACTACTTTAGCCCCATTGGAATGGAAAGGTGTTAAAATAAATATATTGGATACACCCGGCTATTTTGACTTTGTAGGAGACGTTGCCTGCGCACTTCGTGTCGCCGATGCTGCTGTAGTTGTTGTTTCAGCCACTGCAGGAGTAGAAGTGGGAACGGAACAGGTTTGGCAGGAGGCAAATAATAATAATTTACCAAGACTAGTTTTTGTCAATAGGATGGATAAGGAAAATGCCAATTTTGGCAAAGTATTTGCACAACTACAGGAGTTTTTCGGTCTGAATGTAGTGCCTGTACAGTTACCGATTGGCGCTGAAGCCTCATTTAAAGGTGTTGTCGATTTGGTAACCATGAAGGCCCTTAATTTCAGCGATGACGGTAAGAAGCTGACTGAAGGTGAAATTCCGGCCGAAATGTCATCTGAAGTGGAAGAATACCGTGAAAAGCTGATTGAGGCAGTGGCAGAAAGTGATGACGATCTACTGCTGAAATATTTAGAAGGTGAAGCTTTAACGGATGAGGAAGTTAATACAGGATTAAGAAAAGGTATTTTAACAGGTAAAATAATACCGGTGATGTGTGGCGCAGCCACGGCCAACTACGGTATACAACCTTTATTAGACACCATTGCAACTGCCTTTCCTTCACCGGCTGATATTGGTGTGGTAAAAGGTAAAGACCTGGGAACCGGGGAAGAGATAGAGCAGAAAATTACTGCCGATGGCCCCGTTTCTGCCCTGGTTTTTAAAACATTCGCCGACCCCTTTGTCGGAAAAATATCGTATTTTAAAGTTTATAGCGGTACTTTAAAAAATGACAGCCAAATTTATAATACCAATAAAGGCAAAGAAGAACGTTTAGGTCAAATCTTTACGATGCAGGGCAAAAATCAAATTAATGTAGATGAGGTGCCGGCCGGAGACATTGCCGCCGTGGCAAAACTGCAGTTAACAGCAACGGGAGATACTTTATGTGAAAAACAACTAAATATAGCTTTTCCTCCGATCAAGTTTCCGGAGCCGGTAACAACATTTGCTGTTGAACCGAAAAAGCAGGGCGAAGAAGACAAAGTAGCCACAGGCTTGGCTCGCTTCCAGGAAGAAGATCCCACTTTCCGTGTAGAGCGCAACACGGAAATAAAACAAACATTGATTTCTGGTATGGGCGAACTGCATCTGGAGATTATTACCAGTAAACTAGCAAAGAAATTTGGGGTTGAAGTTGATCTTACCCTGCCTAGAATACCATATAAAGAAACAATTCGTGGTACTTCCAAAGTAGAAGGAAAACATAAAAAACAATCCGGCGGCCGTGGTCAATATGGTCATGTTTGGATTGAATTTGAACCTCTTACTAACGGTGAAGAGTTTGAGTTTGTAGATAAAATTTTTGGCGGCGCTGTTCCGCGTCAATACATTCCTGCTGTGGAAAAAGGATTACGGGAAGCTTTAGAAGAAGGTGTGCTGGCCGGCTATCCGGTTGTTAATATCAAAGCCACTCTTTATGACGGTTCATATCACAGTGTGGATTCTTCAGAGATGGCTTTTAAAATTGCGGCTCATTTAGCTTTTAAGAAAGGAATGGAGCAGGCAAACCCTGTCTTGTTAGAGCCCATTATGTATGTTGAAGTAACCGTTCCGGAGCAGTTTATGGGCGATATCATGGGTGACATGAACAGCCGTCGCGGCCGTATTTTAGGTATGGAGCCCAGTAATGGTAAGCAGGTGATTAAAGCCCATGTGCCCCAGGCAGAAATGTTAAAATATGCCATTGATTTACGCTCTATGACGCAAGGGCGTGGCTCTTTTACCATGAAATTCGACCATTATGAAGAAGTACCGGCACATATTGCTGAACAGGTCATTGCTGAAGCTAAAGCCCGCCAGGCTGAAGAATAAATATTGAGTTTTGCGCAAAAGTAAAGAGCAAGCGCACTGCGCTTGCTCTTTACCTACTTTCATACTTTATAATAATAGTGAATAGAATGCAGTAAATTCTGCATGGAGGGGAAAAATGAACAAAAAAATTGCTGTTCTTTATGGAGGCCGTTCAGGAGAACATGAGGTTTCTTTGCGTTCTGCCGAAGCAATCATGGATGGGTTAAGAAGTATGCCCGGCTATGAAGTATTACCTGTTTTTATTACACGGGAAGGGTCTTGGCAATTAAACGGTAATCGAGTTACCATTCTTGCTGATCCGGAAGTAAAGGGACTTTATATTTTGGAAGGAGAGTTGGCAGGAGACACCGTAACTGTTGATGTGGTTTTCCCCGTTTTGCATGGTACATATGGTGAAGACGGTACGGTACAAGGATTGCTGGAACTGGCCCACCTGCCTTATGTCGGAGCCGGAGTTGCGGGATCGGCTGTTGGAATGGATAAAATTCTCATGAAGGCGACACTGCAGGCATTTGGGCTACCGGTGGGCGCATATCTCTGGTTTACCCAAAATATGTGGCAAAAGGAACAGGATGATTTAATTACTCAGATGGAGGAAAAACTAGGTTATCCTTGTTTTATTAAGCCGGCTAATCTAGGTTCCAGTGTAGGAATTAATAAAGCATATAACCGCAGGCAATTGGTGATGGCGGTAGAAGATGCGCTGCAGTATGATCGGCGCATTGTGGCGGAGAAATTTCTGTCAGGTCGAGAGATTGAGTGTAGCGTTTTGGGTAATGATGAACCTGCAGCTTCACTGCCGGGGGAAATTATTCCCTGTAATGATTTTTATGATTATAAGGCCAAATACATCGATGATCGTTCGACTCTGATCATTCCCGCTGAATTGGCACCGGAAACAACAGCAAAGGTACGCCAATTAGCAATAGAAACTTTTAAAGTATTGGATTGTGCCGGATTAGCCAGAGTGGATTTTTTTGTTAATGAAGAAAAGGATGAGATTTGGATTAATGAAATCAACACTCTTCCCGGCTTTACCTCCATCAGTATGTATCCTAAACTATGGGAGGCAACAGGGATTTCCTTTACCGATTTATTACAAAAATTAATTGCTTTGGCCGAAGAACGTTTCGCACAAAAAGCAGCTCTTAAGACTACATTTACGCTCTAATGTTATATATGGAGAGGAATTTTGCTTATGCGGCGAGCTGTGCTTTCCCCTTAATCATGCGGGGTGATCAGGGACCGCAGGTCCGTCGAAGGGGTGACAACCCCTAAAGAACAAGAAAGGCGCATCATTAAAAAAACGCGTAGCGTCTTTCTTGAGCTTATTGGTAAAGTGTAGTAAAATAAGAAATTAATCCGATTATTTATCTATGAAACTCACCTGTAAAGAAAGGCGAGCGGTAATAAAGGACAAGTTGAAAGGGGTAAGGCCGATGGCTGAAAAAGATAGTTTACAGGAAAAAAAGAGAGCATTTCAGTTTGAAAAAGGCGTGATTATGGATGTTACTACGCCGGAACAGGCGAAAATAGCCGAGGAAGCCGGAGCAGTGGCCGTAATGGCTTTGGAACGTGTGCCGGCCGATATTCGTGCTACTGGCGGCGTTGCCAGAATGTCTGATCCGGATATGATTTTGCGCATCATGGATGCAGTTTCTATACCGGTTATGGCTAAGGTGCGAATCGGTCATTTTGTCGAAGCACAGATACTTGAAGCCATAGGTGTGGATTATATCGATGAAAGTGAAGTTTTGACTCCAGCGGATGAAGAATTTCATATCAATAAAAAACTATTTTCCGTGCCTTTTGTCTGTGGTGCCCGCAATCTGGGTGAAGCTTTGCGCCGTATTGGTGAAGGGGCATCAATGATTAGAACGAAAGGGGAAGCAGGTACAGGCAATGTGGTGGAGGCAGTCCGCCATATCAGGACGGTAATGAGTGAGATTAGAAAATTACAAAACATGCCTGATGAGGAATTAATGGCCTTTGCCAAAAATATTGCTGCTCCTTATGAGTTGGTGAAGGAAGTTAAGCGGCTGGGACGTTTACCTGTGACTAATTTTGCCGCCGGAGGAATTGCTACCCCGGCTGATGCCGCCTTATTGATGCAGCTTGGCTGCGATGGGGTGTTTGTTGGTTCCGGTATTTTTAAATCAAAAAATCCTGAAGCTCGTGCCCGTGCCATAGTTGCTGCTACCCAGCATTATGATGATCCCAAACTGCTGGCAGAAATTTCAAGAGGATTGGGTGAAGCAATGCCCGGCATAGAAATATCAGCGTTGCGGCAGGAGGAAAGGTTGCAGGAGCGCGGTTGGTAAAAAATTTCTCGTTTAAAAGAGGAGGGTGACCTCCTCTTTTAGTATGGGAGGATAGCTTGATGCCAAAAAGGATAATGCATGCTAATGTGGAATTACAATATAGGTGAAACTAATGCGGGAGAAATATCTTTTTGATTATTTGGTTGTGCCCGGGCAACAGAGAAAATATCTACATTATCACCAAACAAAGGAACAGAAATTATCTGCTTTGGCTGAAGTAGTAAACAAGTGCCAGGCCTGTTCTTTACGTAAGAAGGCAACGCAAGTGGTTTTTGGTGCAGGTAATCCTGAAGCCAAATTAATGCTGGTGGGTGAAGCTCCCGGGGCCGAAGAAGATAAGCAAGGTTTGCCGTTTGTTGGAGTTGCAGGGCAGCTTTTAAATAAAATCTTGGCCGCTGTGGAAATAAAGCGGGAGGAAGTATATCTGGCTAATATATTAAAATGTCGTCCGCCTGCAAACCGGCAGCCGTCGGAAAAGGAAATAAAACTGTGTTTGCCCCACCTGCTGGAACAAATTAAAATCATAGACCCACAAATTATTGTTTGCCTCGGTGCCGTGGCGGCAAAGGCTTTAGTTAATCCCGAAGCGCGTATTTCTTTAATTCGGGGAAAATGGTTTGAGTATGGAAATGCACGGCTTATGGCTACTTTTCATCCGGCGGCTCTGCTGCGGGATCAATCTAAAAAACGTTTTGTCTGGTATGACATGCAAAAGGTGAGGGACGCTTACCGTTTATTAATTTAAATTAAAGGGGGGGGTTGTATGGCTAAAATTTTAGTGGTTGATGATGAAAAGACTATTGTTAAGGGGCTTAAATTTGCTTTAGAAAAAGAAAATTATTCAGTAATAGTCGCCTATGACGGGGAAGAGGCTTTGCAGCTTTTTGAGGCTGAAGCTCCGGATTTAATATTGTTAGATTTAATGTTGCCGGAAATTGATGGCTTTGAAGTTTGCCGCAGAATTCGTAAACATAGTAATGTACCTATTATTATGCTTACGGCTCGTGGTGATGACATTGATAAAGTGCTTGGTTTGGAATTGGGCGCAGACGATTATATGACAAAACCATTTAATCCCCGTGAGTTGGTAGCGCGTGTTAAAGCTATTTTGCGCCGTTCCCGATCGCAAGCATTGGATCCATCAGGAATGCGTGTCATTCGTCTGCAGGATTTGGAAATCGATTTATTTCAGCATAAAGTGCGGGTACGAGATAAAGAAGTTGATTTAACCAGTAAGGAATTTGCATTACTAAGTCTCATGGCAAGCAATCCCGGACGTGTTTTTACCCGGGAAAAGCTGCTAGAACATGTTTGGGGTTATGATTATTATGGTGATCCCAGAACAGTAGATGTGCATATTCGTCATTTAAGAGAAAAAATAGAACCGGATCCTGCTTCACCGCAGTTAATTTTAACGGTGTGGGGAGCAGGTTATAAATTCCGGGAGGGCAAAAATGCTTAAAAGCATCCGCACCAAGCTAACTGTTACTTATATTATTCTAATCGTAACAGTTATGGTTTCATCATCTTTCCTCCTTCTCAATATTTTAAAACAATATTATTTTGACTACCAATATACTGAAATGACCAGGTCTGCTGCTCTTATCAGCAGCTTTGTTGCACCAAAGCTGGTTGATAAACCTGATGTGGTGGATATCTCCAATGTTGCTTTTGATTTTGCACGGCAGTTTAATGCTCGCGTGATTGTTACTGACCATAAGCAGCGTGTTGTTGGTGATAGCCAGCGTATTGAAGGTTTGGTGGGTACTACCCTGGAGAGAAAAGAAATTGCAGCAGCCTTGGAACAAAAAGAAAAATGGACCGTTCAATATTCTGATCTCAGCAAGACTTGGGTTTTGCAGGTTGCCGTACCTGTTTTACAGGAAGATAAAGTAGTGGGTGCCGTTTTTCTGGCTTCATCTCTTTCACAAATTCACGGCATACAGCGTGATATTCGTAACTATCTCATTATTGCTACGGTGCTGGCTGTTATTGTTGCCGGCCTGCTGGGTCGTTTTTTGGCCCGTAAAATGACGGACCCGCTGCAGGCTTTGACGGTGGCCGCAGAAAAAATGGCGCGCGGCGATTTGTCCCAGCAGGTAAAGGTCAGCACAAATGATGAAATTGGGCGTTTGACAATAAAGTTTAACGAAATGGCTCGGCAGCTACAGCAATCTACCAAACAGTTAAAAGAGTTTGTGGCCAATGCTTCCCATGAAATGCGCACTCCCCTTACTTCGTTAAATATCCTGGTAAAATCTATTCGTGATTATCCCTTGAGTAAGGAAGAACAGCAAGAATTTTTAGAGGATATTGATGAAGAGCTGGAAAGGTTAATCCGTTTGGTAGACGATTTACTTGATTTAACACGCTTAGACAGTGTTGCTTCTGATGATACTATGGTGCTGTTGGATATTGTTCCTGCTGTTCAGAGTACCTTGGAGATGTTGAGAAAAAGAGCGGAAGAAAAAGGTCTTATTTTTTCTTATTCTTTGCCTGAACGTGCAGCACCGGTATTGGTGGTTTTACATCAAATTAAGCAAATTGTTTTCAATTTAGTTGATAATGCCATTAAATATACACCGGCAGGTGGGCAGATAAAAGTTACTTTAAAAGAAGAAGGAGACGTCCTAAAGTTCTGCGTTAGCGACACAGGCGTAGGAATACCGGAAGATCAGCGTGAAAAAATTTTCGAACGTTTTTACCGTGTTGATAAAGCACGCTCACGTGAACAGGGTGGTACAGGACTGGGATTGTCCATTGTGCGGGAAATTGTCAAACGGCATGGCGGGAAGGTCTGGGTAGAAGATGGAGAGCAAGGCCATGGGTCTACTTTTATTGTTACACTGCCTGTACCCGAACTGCCTGCCGAAGAAAATTAATAAATTTTAAAATAAAGTTAACTAAAGTGTCTTATTTATTCATTATAATTAAGAGCATAACATTATTGACTGAACTTTAGAGGTGTATTATGTTACAATACACAAAAAACAAAATAATAATGATGGCCCTTGCGGCTTTGTTGTTAATAACGGGCTGCAGCCAACAAATTGCAACTGACCAGGGTACTCCCATTGAACCACTTGTTCCTGTTCCCGGAGCGGAAGAGGAAAGTGTTTTTCCCCTAGGGCAATTTGTGGTGAAAAGCAGTGATGTGCAAATAACAGATTTATCCGTTACCAAAGATGGTTCGATGGCAGTAGTTGCCACGGCAGCTAAAGTGGTTTACCTGCTGGGGAAAGACGGTAAACCGCTTTGGGAAAACCAGCAGGCAACTGTTCCGCTGCAGGCACATATTGCCGAGGACGGAAAATTTGTGGCCATAGGCACCGAAGGAGGAAATTTTCTTCTGCTTAATTCTGATCAAACGGAAATAGCAGCCCATCAATTTAATGCGCCCGTTACCCACTTAGATGTATCTATAGACGGTGAATTAATTTTAGTGGGATTGGATGAAGAAGAGGGCAGGAATAACTTAGTGGTATTGGATAAAAAGGGAGAAATAGTCTGGCAGCAGCAAGTAGGCGAAATTATTGAAGCGAAAATTGCTGGAGCAAATAAACATGTCATTGTTAACTGGCTGGAAGATGGTACTTCTTATTTAGCCGCCTTTTCGGCGGCAGGGGAAAAATTATGGGAGTTAAAACAACACTCGCTGCTTAGCCTTGACAAGAGCGGCAAGATTATTATTAGTGCAAAGGGTAAAGAAATTAATCGTTATGATCAGGATGCACAAAAAATATGGGATGTTGATGTCTCCGGCGAAATTAACCGCGTCTATGTGGCCGATAACGGCGGCTATTTGGCTGCTATAATGACAGATCCCAATACGCAGCGGCAGACAATGCTTTACCTGGATACGGACGGCAACAAATTATGGGAAATGCCTTTGCCGGTGGATGCCAGCGTTCTTGTTTCTGCCGATGGCAAACGGATTTTTGTTTCTTCCTGGGGACAATATCAGGATGATGTAACACAAATTTTTATTTATAACGAATGGGGTCAAGAAGTAAATCGGCTGGAAGTTTCGGGACGCCTACAGAAAATGGCTTTTGCCGCTCAAAGCGACACCATCGTAATTGCTTTAAACGAAGGAAATATTTATTTTTTAAATGCCAATACACAGAATGATTTTACAAACCATGAGTCAGAGAAACAACAACTTGTAGACTACTACCAGCCGGTTGCCTTTGAACGGGAGCAGGAAGAAACATATTTAACTCTGTTTTTTTATGATAAAAATGCTGAAAATTTAATTCCGGTAACCCGGAGAATTAAAAAATCACAATCACTTTTGCGGGATTGTGTTCAAGAGCTAATTCGCGGACCAGCACAGGAAAGCCAATTGCTGCGTACTATTCCCAAGGATGCCCATATTGTTGTCAGTGCCAAGGATGGTGTTGCACAATTAGACTTGCCTGCAGCTTTGGATGAAATGTCCGGTAGCACCTTTATTCAAGGTGTTGTAGAGTCATTAATTTTAACGGTTAGTTCCGTACCTACGGTGGAGAAAATTAAATTTACGGTTGAGGGAGAAAATAAACAGACTTTCGGGCAAGAAGGAGTTATGATTGGCGAGTCTTTTCCGGTGCAGCCTTTGGGGCGGGAGAAAGGGGAAACTCTACTTTTTGTGCCTGTAAGATCCGGTGATAAATATTACCTACTACCCATCAGTGTGGATTATTTGCCACTGAAAGAGCAGGCTTTGGCAGAAGAA
The DNA here is from genome assembly GCA_012800795.1 of Bacillota bacterium. Lineage (GTDB taxonomy): Bacteria > Bacillota > Dethiobacteria > Dethiobacterales > Dethiobacteraceae > JAAZIQ01. The sequence continues at coordinate 1,109 of JAAZIQ010000050.1, read as the reverse complement.
ATAATTCGTACTGTTTTGCTGCATTATAAACAAAACTTTGGGCATTTGCTGCTATTGCAGAAAGTCACCTTTGAAAAGGATACCATTTATCTTGATTTGCATTCTTCTTTTAATAAAACCTTATTAGACACGGCAGCAGCGGCAGCCCGGGCTGCAGTTTTGCGAGACGCTTTAACTTTATCTTTGGCGGAAAACTTGCCCTATTCCACGGTTGTGATTACGGTTGACGGTCAGGAACCAAAGAGCGGAGAACACTACCTACCCTGGGTACTGACAGTAAAAAAACCGTATTATATAAACATTGAACGTTAAGAAAGCGGCGGCTGCTGTAGCAGCGCCGCTTTGCTTTGTAAAAAATGCTGCCGTAACAAGGCAGCATTTACTGTGTTAAAAATCTTTTCTGTTACTGTAGCGTTTACGGCAGTCACGAATAACATCCCAGGCTTTTTCTTTGCCATACCATTCCCCCACTTTTACCTCCTTGTCTTCTAAGTCTTTGTATATTTTAAAGAAGTGAGAGATTTCCCGGATTAAATTAGGGGGCAGAAGATCATATTCTGTTACCCAGCCCCACATGGGATCACCATAAGAAACACAAATTATTTTTTCATCTTTACCTTTCTCATCCCACATTTCAAGTACGGCAATGGGGACGGCACGGACCTCGCAGCCGGGAAAAGTAGGATCACCTGTCAACACCAGAGCATCCAATTCATCTCCGTCTTCAGCCAGTGTTTCAGGGATAAAACCGTAATCGGCCGGATAATGCACAGATGAAAAGAGCATTCGGTCCAACATGAAGCGGCCTGTTATTTTATTAAATTCATACTTATTTCTCGATCCTTTGGGAACTTCGACAAACACACGCACGTAATCCATTTTTTCGACTCCTTGTCCGATATTTTAGTCTCACTCATCTTGTTATAACGAAAGTTGGAACAGAAGTCAAGCCGGCAGACCGGCATTTGGGGCCAGCTGTAATTGGTTAGTGTAAAATTACTATAGGTTTTTGGAGGAAAAATCTATTAAAAAATAGAAAGAGGAACCTCACATTCGAGCAGAATGAATACCCCCTAGAAGGAGGCAGAGGTTCCTCATGGATGTAATTC
>JAAZIQ010000049.1 GCA_012800795.1 Bacillota bacterium | reverse complement strand
TAAAGTCCCCTCAGACGCCTGTTTTTCCACCTCAAAAGATAACATTATCTCCCCACCAAGATGTACTCTAAGAGGAATCCCTTCTGCTTCTAGTGCTGCCTGTAAGGCCTTATACTGCCGATAAATATGACTACGGTATTTTTCTGAATATTCATCTATGTAGTGTGGGGTAGCTATCACTTCCGTAAACCCCAGCTGAACCAAAACTGAGGCCAACTCCAATGATTCCGCCATTGAACTTGGCCCATCATCAACATCAGGCAAAAGGTGACAATGAGTGTCAATTTTGTTCAATATGCCTCAACCTTTCTACCAATTACATTAATTTCGACAAGGAAAAGACCTTTTCCTGCCAATTAAACGCGCATTTTGCTACTTATACCCATGCATGCATATCGGCAGAAAGGAAGATTTCTTTAGAAGTACTTGTATCTAACAGCAGTTATGCATATTTTCGCTCAAAAATCAAATACGAACATTAAAAGCAGTCTATGAAAACACCTAAAATAGTTCGAACAAGATATAAAAGCTACTTAATAGTAACATTCCTTTTTATAAAGTCAAGCAACCCTAGTTTTGTTAATACTGTCTTAGTTAGTACCTTAATTCTCTTTTTCACCCTTACTGATAAATTATCAGAGCAATATTTCTTTACCAATTTGTCAAAAGCAAGCTTATCCAATTCTTTAAAAAACTTCTCTCTATTGGGGTTAGGTGCAGCAGATTTTATAGCTGCTAAATTATATTTAACTGCTTCATTTATATCTACTTGCTTGAATAGCATTTTTTCTGCTATTTTTTCAATTAATGCTTCTCCGGCTTTGCTGTTTACAAATATAAGTGAAATTCCTTTATCATCGTCCATTTCTGGTAATATATTTTCAATGCCCCAAAAATCTGCAAGAGTAATGTCACTATGGCGATTCAAACCTTTAAATTCGCAATCATAGCAGGAGGGCCGCAAACATACATCTTGCAAAAATGCCTTCATATACAAATCTTCGTTTAAAGTTTTACGATACTCTGTATCATTCTTAAATAAAAATGATACAGAGTATCTCTTCCAGCCTTCATCTTTCCGTCTGAAAAAGATTCTCTGAGTTGAAGAATTAGCTTCTCGCTCACGAAACTTAACATACTTTCCCCATACCTTTGGGGAAGGCACTCCGTGACAAATAATATCTATGGTTACTAAATTATCATATTTTTTCCAACCTAAAAAGGATTTAAGACCAGCTATCTGACATGGTGTGCCTGAAAATAGCACGTATAATCCTAAATCTAATAAGTGTTTAGCATGACTATAGGAACTACCAATCTTGCTTTGTAAATATTTCGAACCTCTTAGTTTACTTAAGTGTTCTTTTGTTTTAACCCATTTATGCTCTAGTTCAAACTTATAATCAAAACATGCACCAAAGACAATTCCGCCACTATCTAGCACATGCTCTGCAACTAATGTAAATACTCCCCCAGAAGAACTCTCAAGCCTAATCTTCTCATTTTTATTTATACAGGCATACGCCAACGGCTTATTATCTTCTTTTATTTTACTTATCATGGGACATATATTTACACATTTTTTACAATTAATGCAAACATCATAGTCAACCTTGGGATACAAGAACCCTTCTTTGTCGGACTCCATAGAAATGCATTTTTCAGGACATATATTCATACATCCATGACAACCCATACAATCCCTTTTGAATCTAATTTTTTTATCTATCATGATTTTATACCACCATTAGTACTAATTTAGCCTTAATAATCTTTTGATAGGTTTAGATATTAAGTCTTTTTCGTATTGATTCATTCCCCAAATCCACATTGACATACAAAAAACCATAACATAAAGCATTCCGAATGCTAAAAAATTTAATAACTTATATAAATCAAAAGAATAATTAATAAAAATACCTAGTAGTATAGGTAGTATTAAAGAAGGGGTAAAACTCAGCATTTCCTTCCAAAATAATGTCATATTTAAGCCCACTCTAGCATGATAATACCAGTTCATAATAAACCCGTTTCCTACTAGAAGAGATATGGCAGTACCTGCTGCAGCTCCAACACCCTCATATATTTTGGCTAATGGTATAGTCAAAATTAAATTAGCAACTGCAATAGATAGATATAGCCAAGATCTAAACTGATGCATGTTTTTTGCACGTTGAATTTCTATTCCTATATTTTGAATTAGAGGTATAGTGACCGGAATAATAAGCAATAAAAGTATGGGAAATGAACCAACATAATTACTTCCAGCCCACATATTTATAAATGGCCTTCCAAAGAAAATTATACCTGTTAAAATCAGTGAGAGTATCATAAATTGTATTCTTCCAATTTTAGTGAATAATTCTGTTAGTTCATCATTATTATTAGAGCTTGCTACTATTCTGTGTATCCTTGGAACAAAAACGTTAGATATTGTAGTAGATATAGACAAGTAATATGAATTTAGCTGTGCTGCTAAACCATAGATAGCAACAGTAACTGTACCATGAAACCTTCCTAAAATATATTTGTCAGAATTATATATAATAATGGGCTTATTAAATAGCAACAACATTTTATTTTTACTTTTAACGGCGCTGTTTTAATTGACTTTATTATTTTTTTCTTTATTTTTGTAGTTAAACCAGGATACGCAATTTCAATTTCATTGACAAATCTACTAGCTTTACTAAAATTTACTATGGAAGTTAATTTTTTTGAACTATAGATATATCTTAGACAAGAATCGAAATTGTAGAAGAAATTATCCACTAAAAAATTGTTTTCTAAATAATCAACCAAAATGTTATCATTTGCATTTATTTTGATATAATTAGCACTACGCTGTAAAGCACCTACCACATCAAATCTTCTAATATTATAAGAGTTGGAAATAGATCCTTCTCTTTGAACATAAAACGAAAGGACCTTATCTACAAAAATTACTTCTTTGGCTATAGATAATGCCTTAAAAATAAATTCGTGATCTTCACCACTTGAGCAGCCTTCTGAATAAAACAAATTGTTATACGTAATAAGTTCCTTTTTATATACTGCACTGCATGTCCAAATCCAAAATGTTTTGTTTAAAAGTATATTTTCTAACGCTTCTAAACCAGTCATTTTCTGCAATTTGATTTTATTTTTATCAAACCTGTCAAAATATTCGCGCAGAACATTGCCATTTTCATCTACATTATCATATCCCCATGCAATTATATCAGGATAGTTGTTATTAATAATATATGAATTAACTATGCTAACCATATTAGGTGAAACGTAGTCATCTCCATCTAGAAAATACAAGTATTCCCCCTGCGCTTCCAGAATACCAACATTTCTAGCTGAACTTACTCCACCATTTTCCTTGTTAACAATCTTATAGTTAATAAGATTGTTTTTAGAAAGGATCCTTTCAACAACCTCAAGAGTATTATCAGTAGAACCATCATTAACTAAAATAATTTCAAAGTTTTTGTTTGACTGATTAAGCAGAGAAAATAGAGTATTGTGGATATTATTTTGTACATTATATGCCGGAATAATTATACTCAGTTTCACTGCATCATTACCTCCTGCCATATACACCAGTAGAACACCTTATTCCCTATTAGTTTCCCCTAACTGCAGCTGCTGTTATCAGGCATATTTTCGCTCAAAATCTGCTGCCAGCAGATAAAACTCTTCACTAAAGCCGACAGGAACTCTGCCGCAAGCTATAATGGAATGATAAGCCAGTACTTCCATGGAATCCAAAAAGAAATCATCCAGCTTCTCATCACGTTTAATCAAAGATAACTCTGTACAGCCTAAAATTACCCTTTCGCAGCCTCGCCGGGCTAATTCTTCCGTTATCCTAAAAAAAGATTTTAAATCAGTTTTTTTGCCCTGCTTGATCTGATCATAAATAATTTGCATCAGCTTTTTTTGATTCTCTTTTTCAGGTACAGAACACTCAATACCTAAGCGCTCACAAGCTTTTTGGTAAAGCTTGCTCTGCACAGTCCCATCTGTAGCCAACACACCAATATGTTTATATCTTTGCGAAAGCATACCCACTGTATCTTCTACCATATTTAAAATAGGGACAGTAGAAATTTTTCTAAGTTCATCATAAAAAAAATGTGATGTATTACAGGGAATGGCAATACAGGTGGCTCCGTAATCAATTAAATTAGCCAAATCACGTGTTAAAACTTCTAAAGGATTGGTCTGCTTGTTATCTAATATATAAGCCGTACGGTCAGGCGTTGAAGCCCGGCCGCTAATAATAACATCAAGATGATCTTCATCCTTTACTGCCTGTGTGTGCTTAATCAATAACTCATAAAAATATAGTGTTGCCAGTGGCCCCATACCACCAAGCACACCTAAAAGCGGTTTTTTGTTCAATTTTTCGCCACCTCTTTTTATATATAGGCTTGCCTAAAATGAACCGGATTCATGCTAAGAAGTAAAATTCTTTTCAAAGTTCCAGGCATCACGGCACATATCCACAATGCTTCTCCGTGCCTTCCAGCCTAATTCTCTCTCCGCCTTAGATACATCAGCATAGCATACTGCTATATCACCTGGGCGCCTGTCCACAATCTCATAAGGTATTTCAATCCCGGTAGCCTCGGTAAAAGCTTGTACCAGCTGCAGCACACTTGTTCCTTGGCCAGTACCTAAATTATAAATATGCACACCGCTTGTTAGCTTCTCTAAAGCCACCACATGCCCTTCTGCCAGATCCATTACATGAATGTAATCTCTAACCCCGGTACCATCTACTGTAGGATAATCGTTCCCATAAACACGTAATTTAGGCAGCTTCCCCTTAGCCACCTGTGTAATATACGGCATCAAATTATTGGGAATCCCTGTTGGCACCTCACCTATTAAACCACTTTCATGAGCACCTACCGGATTAAAGTAGCGCAACAATGCAACTGACCAATTGGGATTTGCTTTAGCTACATCAGTAAGAATACGTTCACTAATGGCTTTTGTTGCACCATAAGGATTAGTAGCAGGTAAAAGCGGCATCGTCTCCACAAAGGGCACTTTATTTTCCCCATAAACTGTAGCAGAAGAACTAAATACAAAACGGTCAACACCATACTTCTGGCACATTTTAGCCAGCACCATGGTGCTAACAGTATTATTATAATAATATTCTAATGGTTTTTCCACCGATTCTCCCACGGCCTTCAAACCAGCAAAGTGAATCACACCACTAAAATCGTGCTGTGCAAAAACCTCCTCAACCAACTGCTCCTTTGTCACATCTATTTGATAAAAGCTTACCTTTTTCCCAGAGATTTCTTCTATTCTCTCTATTGTTTCCGCCCTGCTGTTGCACAAATTATCTGCAACTACAACTTCATAGCCTGCCTCCAGCAAGGCAACACAGGTATGGGATCCAATATAACCGGCTCCGCCGGTGACAAGTATTTTCATGGAGATAGCCCCCTTTAAATTCTTCTAAAACCTACTAACCCCAATCCCATTTTATTCAGAAGTGTATTTTTCTTTTTAGCCAATGGGTATCATTGCCATCAACTAATCTATTAACTGGTAAGCCAATTTTAGCGACTCATCCCCAAAATTAACCATGGGAATCGATCTAATTAGATACTCGTTTTGTTTGACTGCCAACTTCTCCATCTTACTTTATTACCTACCAATAGAATAGTACTCTACGCCAGCTTTTTTCATTTCGTCTACCTTATAAATATTTCTACCATCATAAACTAAAGGAGTTCGCATAAGTTTTTTATAAGCTTGAGGTTGTACTGCCTGAATTTCTGGCCATTCAGTAAAAATAAAACAAACGCTAGCTCCTACTAAAGCATCTTCTGCCTTCTCGACATAGTTAATACTGCCGGCACCATGTTGTCCCGCAGGATACTTACGTTTAAAGTTGTCCGTTCCCACAGGATCATAAGCATATATCTCCGCACCCTCTTCTAACAAAAGAGGTATATTATCTAATGAAGGCGCCTCCCGTAAATCATCAGTGCCAGGTTTAAAAGTAAGCCCAAGCACAGCAACCTTAAGGCCATCAAAGGTAAGAAGCCTACTGCTTGCTTTTTTGAATAAAATGGTTTTTTGTCTAGTATTAACGTCAATAGCTGCCCTAACAGTTTTCAGATCATAACCGTACTGTTCAGCTAAGTGAACAAGTGCTTTTGTATCCTTTGGGAAACAGGATCCACCAAATCCAACACCAGCATTAAGGAATTTATCACCAATGCGTTCATCATAAGACATACCCAGGGCTACATCCTGAATATCTGCACCTACAAGTTCGCATAGATTAGCTATATCATTCATGTATGAGATCTTTAAAGCCAAAAAATCATTGGATGCATACTTTATCATCTCTGCTGTTCTCCTGCTGACAGAAACAATGGGCAAATTAAAAGGCTTATATATTTCCATCAGTCGTTCTTCAGCCCACTTGCTCTCTGTTCCAATAACAATTCTGGCTGCTTCCATAGTATCACGTACTGCCGTACCTTGAGCCAAAAATTCAGGATTAGAAGCCACTTCTATTCTAACATCATTAACTAAAAAATCTTTAATATACTGCTCAACCTTATCATTAGTGCCAATTGGAACTGTAGATTTCACCACTACCAAACAATCTTTTTCAATGGTTTCCGCAATTTGTCTAGCAACAGTAGCAATACAGGTCAGATCTGCAGATCCATCTGGCAGCTCCGGTGTGCCAACACCTATAAAAATAGCATCTGCATCCTTATAGGCAACTTTGTAATCAGTTGTGTAATCCACCCTTCCCGCTACATAGTTCTTTCGCATCAACTCCTCCAAACCTTGCTCATAAATGGGCGAAATCCCTTGCTTCATAAGATTGATTTTATGTTCGTCCACGTCTACACATATGACCTGATGCCCCTTCTCAGCCAGGCAAACCCCTGTTACTAGACCAACGTAACCTGTTCCGGCAACAGCTATTCGCATAATTGATCACCCCACTTAAACTGTAATAATGCTAACTATGTTTCTTTAAATAAGTACCAATGCTTCTTTTCAATATTTTATTTGATAGGTCTAAAACATATTGAATAGTTCTTATCAACATAGCAACAAAAATTCCTATAACCACACGACAACATAAAACATATTAACTAAAAT
>JAAZIQ010000007.1 GCA_012800795.1 Bacillota bacterium | reverse complement strand
TTGTTAATGTCTTTAGCACATCTTTTAATACTATTCTCCAACTGCTTTGCGTACATTTCCGCCTGTTCCTTGTCAGCGGCATCATAGGCATCGAGCAAGCGCTGATAATCCTCCAGCGGGAATTTAGAATCAATGGGCAGCCAAATCTCCTTTTCATTCCTGCCGGGCATTTTAACGGCAAATTCTACTCTCTCTCTGCTTCCGGGTTTTACAGCGACATTTTCAGCATATTGTTCCGGAGCCAAAATCTCCTGCAAAATATTGCCAAGTTGTATTTCACCCAACGTACCCCGCACTTTTACATTGGTTAGGGCTTTCTTTAAATCACCAACACCCTGGGCCAGATTCTGCATTTCACCCAAACCCTTATGTACTTGCTCCAAGCGTTCACTGACTTGTTTAAACGATTCTCCCAATCTGCGCTCTAATGTATCCTGCAGCTTTTCCCCCACTGTTGCCCTTATTTTTTCCAATTTTTCCGTGTTGTCAGTCTGCAGTTCCTTTAATTTTGTTTCCAGGGTTTCGCGCATCTGCATTAATTGTTTCTCGCTGGATTGCAGTAGCTTTTCTAGCTTTTCCTCCATACTGCTTCTCATTTTGTCAGCTTTTTGCTCATTGCTGCTAATTAAAGTATCAAGCTGTGTTTTTTGCAGTAAAGTCATGTCCAGCAACTGGCTGGATAATGAATCACGGAAAGACTTTAGTGTGGCTGCCAATTCTTCACGGTTGCCCCTGGCGCTGATGCCAATTTCATTCCGGCAAGCCTGCAGTTCTTCCCGCAGCACGCGTTCCGTAAATTCCAGTTTTCGCTCTAATTGTTCTAATTGTGAACTGCTTACAGCATTTTTAGTTGCTTTAAAAAACAGCAGCAGTATAATTAGCAAATTTACAATTGCAACTAGTAATATATAAATTTCCAGTGTTAAAACCTCCCATTGTCTACTCCCGCTTGAATTATCTGGTTGGCAACTTCTATAGCCTGCTGACTTGTCATGTTACGATCTCCTTCAAGTGCCACCACCAGCACATAATCTGCAAAATAACAAGCATACCAACCAATCTGCCGGCTAGCGGAAATTTCTGCCGTACCGGTTTTTCCTTTAATATTAAGCCCCGGCAAATTGCCCCTAGCGGCCACAGCATCCGGTGACTGTACAGCTGCTTTTAAAACTGCATCCACCTGTGTAATTTGTTCTGCCGTAAAACTACTTTCCAGCCACACTTCCGGCTCTTGCCCGGAAAGAAGCTGTGGTACAGGGATAGTGCCGTCTTCTCTAGGGAAAAGGGAAAACAGCAAAGCCAAGTGCAGAGGCGTCAGCTGTAGTTGGGCTTGTCCATAGCCGGAATCTGCCAACATGGTATCATTTAAGCTGTCTTTATCAATCTTTGCAACAGCTGTCTTTAAAACAAAGGGCAGTTGCTGATTAAAGCCTAGTTTTTCAGCAAATTGCAGAAAACCTTCAGAGCCGATTTTGAGACTTAAATCGGCAAAATAAACATTATCAGAATACACCATGGCCTTTTCTAAATTAACGGCACCGGCCGGCCTATCCACCCTTGTAACATAATATCCGCCCCAGCTAGGATCCGCCTGCCACTGTTTGGGCGTGTCCCAGCTTTCATTGGGATCCACCACACCTGCAGCCAATGCCATTAAAGCTGTAAACGGTTTAAAAGTTGAACCGGGCGGCAGCAAAGCCGCCAAAGAACGATTTAGGAAAGGACTGTTTAGCTGCCCCAACCGCTCATATTGCGCAGATGTAATTCCCAAAGCAAACAAATTGCTGTCAAAGCCAGGATTACTGCTTAGGCTAAGCACTTCCCCTGTCGATGCCTGCAGCAGGACAGCTGCGCCGACTTTTTCTGCCAGGGACTTATCTGCAATTTGCTGTAGAGAAATGTCCAGAGTTGTTTTAATGTCTTTGCCGGGAACTGCTTCTTTTGTGGCCACTTCGCGTACTAATTGATTGTTTTCATCATAAATACTGATCCTAAAACCAATGGTTCCAGCCAATTCTGCTTCAAAAACCTCTTCCAGGCCAGTAACCCCCAAAAAATCACCTGCACGATAACCTAATGCGCGTTTTTCCTCCAGCTGCTCGGCAGAAATTTCTGCAATATAGCCAATAGTCTGTGCCAACGAAGATGGACAATTGTAAACCCTAGCTTGCTTTTGCTGGATCATGACACCCTTAATTGCTAAAAACTGCTCCTTTTTCTCCTGCCAATAGTCCTCGGATATTTTTTTAATGGGCACATACATCTCCGGCTGCACCCAGGATTGAGAATAAGCATTTTTTATGGCTTCTTCACTCATCTCAAGCAATTTCGCCAAATCTTGCAGCAGTTTCTTTTCATCAACAATCTTTCCCGGGACCACCCCTATCTCCCTAATCTGGCCGGTATTTGCCAAAGCAATATTATTCCGATCATAAATACTGCCTCTTGGCGGGACTTCCCTTGTTAAACGGACAGTGTAATTTTCCTTTAATCCCGGGAAAATAAGTTCGTGATTCCACGCCAAAAGCCATTTACCATCATCTTTATGCAGAACGGCTTTATACTCCTGCTCAAACTGTGGAACAGTATTGGTGGTAAATTCAAGCAGGTAGCGAACTTCTACCTGATCATCAGCTTCCACCTCCACCGTAATTTCTTTAACTGTCACCCCTGTTAAGCCGATGCCGGTGGAAATATTTTCGTAACGCTTGCAGAAAAGTTCCCAAGGATATTCTTCACGTGCTTTGGCCGTCAATAATTGGTATGCTTCTTCATAAGCAGCTTTTTCCCAACACTGAATAAACTGCTCTATAGTTTCCTCCGGTGCAGGAGTTTTATCACAACTAAAGGCAAATAACATCAACAATATTAACAAGCATAATAAATTTTTCTTAATAGCCATTTCTGCACCAACTCCAAATTTATACTTCAATTCAATACTAGTTTCTACGAAGACTAAACAGTTCCTGCTATAGTTTTGAGGGCACAATTAAGCCATGAATGTTAAAAAAATGTTTGACCTATTCTGACCTTTATAGTATAATGTAATTAGCAAAAATGTAAAAGGAGTTGATGTTGATAATGCATTTGGTTCCAAGACGGAGAAGGTTCAGGACGATCGACTTTTTTGGTGCCCCTTTAGCTGCTACATTTAATGCATTCAATAAATTTCCCGTTGATATTCAAGAAACTGATAAAGCCTTTGTGGTGGAAGCAGAACTGCCAGGCTATAAAAAAGATAACATCACAGTAAAATTTACCCAAGGCACTTTAGTAATTGAAGCCAAACATGAGCAGTCAATCGACAAAGAACATGAAAACAAATATCTCTATCGCGAAAGATCTTATGGATCCTTTAGACGCAGTTTTGGCTTTGCCGAAGACATCAATGAAGATGCAATCGAAGCAAACTTCCAAGACGGGGTGCTAAAAATTATCCTTCCTAAAAGCAACACGGAAGAAAAAAAGCACAGAAACATTCCTATCAACTAAAAAAGCTGCTAATAGCAGCTTTTTTAGTTTGGTTATACGCAATTAATGTTGGATACTTACACCTAACAATTAACAAGCAGCAAAAGCAAAATAAAAAAGCACTACGTTTAAACGCAGTACATTTTTAGGAGTTTATATAAAGCAGGTCTGTAAGCCGAGTTCTGTTCCCGAAAACGGGCGATAGTCATCTCTCTGGGATGCTAGTTGCCTAGCACCTCTAGCGACCTAACCCGGGAGATCGGCGGGCCACGTCAACTCTCCCCTATTTGGTCTTGCTCCGGGTGGGGTTTACCTAGCCGGCCAGTCGCCTGACCGCTGGTGCGCTCTTACCGCACCATTTCACCCTTACCCGGCCGGAAGCAACCTCCGGCCGGGCGGTATCTTTCTGTGGCACTTTCCTTGA
>JAAZIQ010000048.1 GCA_012800795.1 Bacillota bacterium | reverse complement strand
TTTCTTTTTACACCATTATATAGACTTAATCCACAACAGAAGACAAATAAATAACATATTTTTTGTGAAGTTTTATCAATAATATTTGCTAAATTAGCAGGAAAACTGCCGGTAGATCAAGAATATATATGTGAAAAAAATAACATATGCTTATTGGCACTGCAGAAAAGAGGTGAAATGTAGTGCATAAGCAAATTGATATTCTACTTGTAGATGACCATCCTATTGTACGTAAAGGCTTACGTATGTTAATAGATACGCAGGCAAACATGAAGGTGATAGGTGAAGCAGGATCAGTAGATGAAGCTTTTGCGATAACCAAGGAAAAATCTCCAGACCTTATAATTCTTGATTTAACCCTGCCCGGTCAAAATGGTGTTAAGTTATTAAAAAGGATCAGGGAAAAATTTTCGCAAATAAAAATTCTGATTTTAACAATTCACGATGATGAGGAATATATTCGGAAAGCTTTGGCGACGGGAGCCAATGGCTATCTCCTAAAAAAAGCTGCTGATGAAGAACTTATTATGGGCATCAAAGCAGTAATGCGAGGAGAAATGGTTGTTGATCCATTGCTCACGAAAAAAATATTGCAGCGTTATGTTCTGCCTGAAAAACATAGGAAAAGGGAAAAAGAACTTTTAAGTAAACGGCAAAAAGAAATACTTATTTTGGTAGCACATGGCTATACTGATAAGCAAATAGCGGAAATGCTGCACATCAGTGTGAAGACGGTGGAAAGCCATAAAGCCAGAATTAAAGAGAAGCTAAATATTGTACATCGTTCGGAATTTGTGGCTTATGCCATGGAAAACAATTTATTAAACATCGATTTGAAGGAGACGGGGGAACTCTTACAAAAGACATGAAAACTCAGGGAAAACCTATAGTTTTACCCTGACATGTATTTACATGTAAACAGGAGCTTCCCTAGTCTCCATTAAATGCCATAAATAAACATTTATGGTGGGGAAAATTAAAAAATGAGCAGAGAGAGGAGAGATAAAAAATTGAAGATGGCACAAATTGAGGCATTTTATACTGTTATTAATGCTGGTAGTATCTCACAGGCGGCAAGGCTTAGTCATATTTCCCAGCCTGCTGTAAGCATGCAAATACGAGACTTGGAAGAATATTGTGAAGTCCCCTTATTAAAACGTACTAATAAAGGCGTTACTCCCACTGCTGCAGGTTTGGTCGTCTACCGTTACTGTCAAAAAATTCTCAACCTAAAGCAAGACTTAAATAATGAGTTGAATAAACTAAAAACACAAAAGGATAAGCTTCCGGATTTAAAAATGTAACACCATGATAATCCTGATGAGGGCCGAATGAGGCTCTTTTTTTTGTCAGGTGAAACCCTAGTGATAGCATTTAAAAATCCAAGTTTTTCCTGATTTAAAATTTACTTTAAATAATCCATAATAAATGGTGAAAATATTCACAAATGCATATGAGAAAAAGTGCATGGCCGGCCCCTCCCCTTTGGATTTGCAAAGATTTAGGCCCTCACGGGTCGGTCATGTATTTTTTGCAGTGCCAAATGAAAGGAGAGGAAAGCGTGATAAATTTTCCTCCGACAGACGAACATATCCAGATTGAAATAAAACATTATGTGCAAAAGAATGAGCAGTTAGAGCCTCTTTTATTATTTTATCAGTCCATGTATAGAGCCCAAAAAAAATATATAGAAGGCAAAAGCGCTGAAATTTTGAGATCCGAATTTGGTATGAAAAGTCAAAGAAAAGAAGCAGTACTGTTGGAAAATGGGCTGTCGATTTCATTGGAAGTGTATCAGGATTTTATGCTGTCATTATTGGATGACGCTTGTAGGCACTTACTGCCGAATCTTTCTTCATCCCAAAGAATTGCGATGGAAAAATTACTTGATCAGGTAATTGCTGCTCCTGAAATTAGGGAAAGTATTTGTGTGCCGGCTCATTTATCACTTCCGTTTTTACAATCTCTGCTTGCCGAAAAACTAATTTCTCTTTTAGGCAGGAGAGAATTAGCAGTTTTAGCACAAATAATTCGGGCAGCTTGCCAGATTGATTATGTTTGTGTTGCCCGAAGGGCTCAATCACTTTCACTGTTTAAAAATTGGCAGCAGGGAATTTGTCCTGTCTGTGGGGAGAAACCCATGCTGGCCATGCTACGGGAGCAAGATGGAGTAAGAATGCTAGAGTGTGGCCTTTGCCATGCACAATGGACCGCTCCGCGTCTTGGCTGTTTGCAATGCGGCAATACCGATCAAGATTCATTGGGTTTTTTCTTTATACCCGGGCAGGAATATCGCAGAGTTTATGTCTGTCATGAGTGTAAGTATTACTTAAAAACAATTGTTTTGAAGGAAATTAACAGAGAGGTTATACCTGATCTGGAAAATATAGCAACATATTTTTTAGATGATGTGGCACAAAAAGAAGGTTTCGGTTACAACGTTTCACAAACCGAAATTAATTAAGCTAAGAAGTTAAGGGGGTGAAAATATGGCAAAAACATTTGAAAGAGGGATATCATCAATCCCCGGCTATAAAGAATTAACCGAAAACATGTCTATACAAGATTTGCCTCTACCTTCTGAACTAATTATTCCGTTACGGCAGCATATTGGGGCTCCTAATAGAAGGTTAGTCTCTGTAGGGGAAAGGGTTAAAGCAGGTCAGATTATCGGGGATAGTGATGCAGCAATTTCGGCACCCGTTCATACAGGTCTAAGCGGTGTCGTCCGCGAAATTGGCAGCCGGATGACACAAACCGGCCAAATGGAAGATTGTGTTGTTATTGAAGTAGATCCAGAGCAGGAAAAAGTTAAATATACTGCAGATGATGTATCACACTTGACTAAAGAAGAGATCGTACAGCGTATTAAAGCGGCAGGTATTGTCGGTATGGGAGGGGCTGGATTTCCTACCCATATTAAGATTACGCCTCAGACAAAAATTGAATATTTAGTTCTTAATGGCTGCGAGTGCGAGCCTTACTTAACTTGTGATCACCGTTTAATGCTGGAATATGCAGACGAAATGATAGCCGGTGCACGCATTCTCAGCCGTGTGTTAGACAATGCCAAAGTAATTTTTGGTATAGAGGTAAATAAACAAGATGCCATCGATTTGCTGAAGGAAAAACTAAAAAATGAAGAGCGGATGGAGGTAGTGCCCTTAGACGTAAAGTATCCACAGGGGGCTGAAAAACAACTAATTTATGCTACAACCGGGCGTTCTGTGCCACCTGGCAAGCTGCCTGCTGAAGTGGCCGTTGTGGTGCAAAATGTCGCCACTGCCAAAGCAGTTGCAGATGCTGTTATCTATCGGAAGCCACTGACAGAAAGAATTGTGACCTTAACGGGGGACGCAGCTGTACAGCCCGGCAATTACCGTGTCTTTGTCGGGACAACACTTGCTCATCTCATCAATAGCACCGGCGGTCTTAAGCCGGATGTGGGCAAAATTATAATGGGCGGTCCTATGACCGGCTGGGCACAGAAAAGCTTGGAGGCACCAATTGTGAAAGCTTGTGGAGGCGTTATTGCTTTAACCAGAGAGCAGCTAGCAGCTGCACAGGAGTATTATGCTTGCGTTCGCTGTGGAAAATGTGTCGACCATTGCCCAATGGCTCTTTATCCCAATTATATCGGAATGTATGCAGAATTGGGCAAGTATAAGCAGGCACAGGAGTGGGGAGCATTGGATTGTTTTGAATGTGGCATTTGTGCTTATGTTTGTCCATCTCGCAGGCCTTTAATTGAGTTTATCCGCCGCAGCAAAAGGGCATAGAAAGGAGGGGCAATCTTGAAAATGGAAAAGAATTTCATAGTTTCCACATCTCCGCATTTACATTCTGGTGATGATGTGGCAACGGCAATGAAAGATGTAATCATTGCTCTGATGCCCGTTACACTGGTAGCGTGCTACTTTTTTAAATTCAATGTGCCATTTTTAATAATGGTATGTGTTTTGACGGCAATGTTTACAGAAGTACTTTTCTGCAAGTTGATGCATAAAAAGCCGCAACTGTCAGACTGTAGCGCTATTTTAACCGGATTGTTGGTAGCATTGAGTTTTTCCGCAGCTACCCCATGGTGGTTAGCCGCCGCAGCAACATTTATTGCTATTGGTTTTGCTAAGGAATTTTTAGGCGGATTAGGCTGGAATAGATTTAATCCTGCTCTTTTCGGCAGAGTATCTGTAATTATTTTTGCGCCATGGCTAACCTATTTAAATAATGAGTTTTTTTACTGGCGGGTTAGTTTTCCCGGTATTGATACTATTACGCAAGCCACGCCGTTAACAATGTTGCAAATGGGTTTACCATTACCTAATATGGGAACTTTCTTTTTTGCTACGCAAGGCGGAGGTATAGCAGAATCATCAGCCTTTGCCTTGCTATTAGGGGGGGCCTATTTACTTTACAAAAAACATATTACTTGGCACATACCCGTCTCTATGATGGCTACCGTTTTTATTGGTATGGCTTTACTGGGACAGCATCCTGTCTATCACTTACTAAGCGGGGGGTTGTTATTAGGTGCTTTCTTCATGGCTACCGATTGGGTTACCAGCCCCATAACAAAAAAAGGTCAAATTATTTTTGGTGTCTGCATCGGCATTATTGTGGTAATATTCCGCGTCTTGCTTGCACCAACTGAAGGAGTTGCGTTTGCCATTTTAATAATGAATGCTTTTGTTCCCTTAATTGACCGTTTAACTAAAAGATCAAAATTCGGTGAGCAGAAAACACAAGCGATGCTGCAAAGTAATATTTCTACCGAAACCGAAGTTGCTGTAAAAAACTAATAGGAGGTGAAATAAATAAATGAAATTATCCCGCCGAGATTTTCTTAAACTTACAGGTGTAGCTCTTGGTACTGTTACTTTAGCCAACTTTGGCTTTTTCGACAGTGCTGAGGCTGCAGGAGTACCTGTGCAATATGCAAAGGAAGTTACTACAATTTGTCCATATTGTTCAGTGGGATGTGGAATAATCTGCTATGTACAAAATAATAAAGTCGTAGGTGCAGAAGGTGATCCCGATCATCCCATCAATGAAGGTTCTTTATGCAGTAAAGGCAGTTCGGTTTTTAATCTTTCTTACGTTTATAATCAACAGGGAGAGGCGGTTGAAAACCCGAAACGCGTGAAAAAAGTACTCTATCGGGCTAAACGAGCTACAGAGTGGCAGGAAGTAGACTGGGATTGGGCTATAACGGAAATTGCCAAACGCATCAAAGAAACAAGGGACTCAACTTTTGAAAGAGTCGATGAAAATGGGGTGACAGTTAACCGGACTAGGGCGATTGCTCATTTGGGTAGCGCTACCTGCACCAATGAAGAGAATTATCTTTACCAAAAAATGATTCGGGCACTTGGAATTATAAATATTGACCACTGTGCCCGTCTCTGACACTCCTCCACCGTTGCCGGTCTGGGCAACACATTTGGACGGGGTGCAATGACGAACCACTGGATTGATTATAAAAATTCCGATGTGATAATGGCTTTTGGCTGTAACCCGGCGGAAAACCATCCCATTTCCATGAAATGGATTGAACGTGCCCGCGCAGAAAGGGGAGCTAAGCTGATAGTAGTGGACCCACGTTTCACCCGTACTGCCGCCGTGGCTGATTTATATGCACCGATACGGCCGGGTACCAATATTGCTTTTTTGGGCTACATTATCAATTACATCCTGTCAAATGAACTTTATCACAAAGAATATGTATTAAACTATACCAATGCCACTTATCTTGTTAATCCGGACTATTCTTTTAAAGACGGGTTGTTTTCAGGAGCCCTAGAGGCGGAAGACCGCGTTGTTATTTATGATAAAAGCTCTTGGAGTTATCAATTAAATGAAGACGGCAGCATAAAAAAAGATCCTGCAGCAAAAGATCCTCAATCGGTGCTGCAGTTAATGAAAAAACATTACGAACGTTATGATCTACAAACTGTTAGCAAGATTACGGGCTGCCCGTCTGAGAAATTAAAGGCAGTGGCCGAGCTGTATGCCAGTACTGGTCAGGCTGGCAAAGCCGGTAATATTCTTTATGCTATGGGTATAACACAATTTACGCATGGTTCGCAAAATGTACGTGCTATTGCTTGCCTGCAGCTGCTGCTCGGCAACATTGGCATTCCCGGCGGCGGCGTGAATGCACAGCGTGGCCAGGCTAACGTTCAAGGCTCTACGGACATGGCTATGCTTTATCATCTCCTGCCAGGCTATTTAAACATGCCAAAAGCTGCTCAGCATGAAAATTTAGCAGCATACCTGGAAAAGGAAACCCCCTCCAGCGGCTACTGGGCTAATAAACCTAAATTTTTAATCAGTATGCTTAAAGCTTGGTATGGGGATGCTGCCACTAAAGAAAATGATTATTGTTATGATTATTTACCAAAATTAGACGATAAAGATCGCTCTCATATCGGCATGTATAAGTATATGGGTGAAGGTGAAATAAAGGGCATGATCTGCTGGGCAGACAATCCTGCCGTAACCGGACCCAGTGCTTCTGATAAACGCAACTATACAAAAAATCTTGATTGGCTCGTTTCTATTGATATATTTGAAAATGAAACAGCTGCTTTTTGGAAAGAGCCGGGGGTTGATCCGACAAAAATTGATACAGAGGTATTTTTACTGCCTGCTTCTGCTTCATATGAGCGTGAAGGTACCGTTGCTAACAGCGGCCGCTGGATTCAATGGCGTTATCAGGCACAAGAACCATTAGGTGATGCTAAAACGGATCTTTGGATTGTTGATCGCCTTTTCAAAGCTATTCGGGCAGAATATGAAAAAAATCCGGGACCGTTTCCTGATCCAATCTTAAATATGGTTTGGGATTATGGAGAGGAGCCCGATGCCAATAAAGTGGCCATGGAAATTAACGGCTACGATACCAGAACGGGCACTCTTATACAGGACTTTACCAATCTGGCAGATGATGGCAGTACTGCTTGTGGCTGTTGGATTTACAGTGGATATTATAATAACACTACAAACCCAGCCTGCAAAAGCCGTATTAAGGAGGAAACAGGGATTGGCACTAATGCCCAATGGGCATTTGCTTGGCCGTTGAACAGACGCATAATATACAATCGTTGCTCTGCTGATCCCCAGGGTAAGCCCTGGAATCCTGAAATTCCTTTAATGTGGTGGGATGGTTCCACATGGCAGCGCAATGATGTGCCTGATTTTAATGCCAATGTTCCTCCCGACGCTACTGCTCAAAGTCCATTTATAATGCTGCCGGAACAGCAGGCAAGACTATTTGCCAATACCATGGCAGACGGTCCGTTCCCAGAGCATTATGAGCCGGCGGAGAGTCCCATTCGCAATTTACTCTCCACAACTGTCCAATTTAATCCCGTGTCAAAAATTTGGTATGAAAATCATTTGGCGGAAGCCGGAGATGACAATTATCCTTATATTATCTCGACTTACCGTGTTACTGAACACTGGCAGTCAGGAATTATGACCAGAAATACTCCCTGGCTAAATGAATTAATGCCCGAGTTATTTATCGAAATCAGCCCGACCTTAGCAGAAAAATTAAATATAAAGAATGGAGATAAAGTTTTAGTCAGCAGTTACCGTAAAAAAGAAATTGCCGCCATTGCTTGTATTACACCACGCTTAAAACCGCTTCTGATTAATGGCGAATTGCGGGAAATAGTGGGCATGCCATTTCACTGGGGCTATATGGGATTAAACAGAGGAGATATTGTCAATGATCTTGTGCCTTCCATTGGTGATGCGAATACAAGTATACCCGAATACAAGGCCTTTCTCTGCAATATAAGGAAGGTGGTCTAAAATATGCTAACTTCAAAATTAATAGATACATCAAAGTGTATTGGTTGTCGTGCCTGTCAAGTGGCCTGCAAGCAGTGGAACGGACTTCCTGCTGAAGATACCACATTTACCGGTTATTATGAGAACCCTGTTCGCTTTACCGCCAATTCATGGACGAGAGTTGTATTTCGAGAACATGAAGATGAAACGACCGGTGAAATGAAGTGGTATTTTGCTAAAAAAGGTTGTATGCATTGTACGGATGCTGCTTGTGAAAAGGTTTGTCCCGCCGGGGCCATAAGTCATACAGATAGAGGAGCTGTAGTAACAGATCCGCGCAAATGCATTGGCTGCAACTATTGTGTCGCCAGCTGTACTTTTAAAGTTATGGCTTTCAACCAAAAGGAAAATGTTTCGCAAAAATGTACATTGTGCTCTGACCGGCAGGTGATAGGTTTAACTCCAGCTTGTGCCAAAGCTTGTCCCACCGGGGCCATAAATTTTGGTACTCGTGCGGAAATGGTGGAATTGGCGCATAAAAGGGTAAACCAACTGATTGCAGAAGGCTATACAAATTCCCGTATTTATGGTTTAGAGGAACTGGGCGGAACCGCAGTTATGTATATTCTAAAAGATGAACCGGAAAAGTACGGACTGCCGAACAATCCAAAAGTTCCTGTGTCGGCATATATTTGGAATGCAATTTTTCGCCCTCTCCGGATCCTTGTCGTGGCACTGGTTGCATTATTGCTTTGGGATAATAAACGTCAAAACGAAAAAGTCAATTCCCCGGGTCAAGAGACTAAATAAAATTAACAGCAGCCGGAATCAATTGCCGGCTGCTTTATACTTGTTTAACATTTGGCACAGTGACGGTAATGGTTGTACCCTGACCAAGATCAGAATCAATGGTGAGAGAACCTCCAATAAAGGCAGCTCGTTCCTGCATGCCAAACAAACCTAAGCCTTTTTGCGGCTCGCTGCCATCTAATACTAGATCAGGTTTAAACCCGACACCATTATCGTGAATAATTCCAATCAAATTATTTCCATCGTAGTTCACACTAATAAAAATATTTGTTGCTCCGGCATGCTTTATACTATTAGTTACTGCTTCCTGGATAATACGATACACTGCCGTTTCAATATAGAAAGGAAATCTATGAATATTTAAACCTTCACTCTTAAAAACTATCTTCTGTTCGATACGCTTGGAGGTTTCTTCAATAAAGCGGACTAAGGCAGCGTGTAATCCCATATCATCCAAAACACTGGGGCGCAAATTACGCGAAATGGACGTTATCTCTGCCAAAGTAGCCCCCAGCATTTGCCGTAAATCTTTACTAATATTTTTAATCTCTGATATTGATGTGGCTTCTTCTATTGTTTTTAAGCCTAGTTTCAAAGCTGTCAGAGATTGGGAGGTTTCATCATGTAATTCTCTGGCAATGCGCTTACGCTCTTCTTCTTGTGCTGTGATTAGATGTTTTACTAATTCTATCCGCATTTTTTCCGTTCGAGCTAATTCGGTCTGATTTTTGATATTGATGAGTTTGTAAGAATCTAATTTTTCTGCCATTGAATTAAAGGATGCTGCCAATTGTCCTATTTCGTCTTGGCTGCGTACAGCTACCCTAACGCTAAAATCACCGGCAGTTAAAGATCGGGTAGCAGCAATTAATTCCTGAAGTGGCTGCAGCAATTTATTGGTATAGAGAATTGTGGCAAGGCAGCCTAATGTGACTATGCCTAAAATAGTTAATGCCACTGTACGGCGAGTTTGTGACAATTGTTTTCCCAGACTAATTTCTGTTATTCCCAAGCGTACCCAACCAAAGTTAGAAATGGGAACGATTATGTCGTGAATTCTGTTAGAATTTATTTTGAAAGTTTTTGTGTTAAAACAGTTTTCCGTGCTTATGGTTGGGAAATCGGGGAGTTCTAATGGAGGGCAGTCGGTTGCATGAGTGTGATGGATTATATTTTTTTCTGAATCAAAAAGATATATATAAGCAAGGTCCGTATTGTTTTCCATTGTATCTGCTAATATTTGCGGCAAAGTGTGAAAGTTTTGTACGGAAATGGCTTCAGCGCAGTAGGCTGCTACATTGCGGGCAAGTAAAATGCCGTTGGCTTGTAAATCATTGACCATTACACGGTGGGTAAGATATTCCGATTGCCAAGCGAACCAAATGCCCATGACGATGACAATTATTAGCCACATACCTACTATTTTTTCGCGGATACCCAAAGATAGTGCTGAGAGATTAATATTTTTGAATAAAATTTTCATAAGCACTCATTCCTTTGACTGGCACCTACAAAGCAATAAAAGAGCCGGTTATAAGACAGAAGAATGGAAACTGACAGAAGATTAGTAAAAAATACTGCCTAGGGTAAGAACGCCTTAAATATGTAAAAATAAAAGCGATAGCTATAACAATTTAATGTTATTTCCATTACCTGATTTCTGTTTATGGTGAATATTTCCTGCAAAAAATTACTTTTATTGGTATAGTTAATTTTATTGCTTACAAACCAGAGGGTGATTAAATGTCACAGCCTGTGGAAAGCCAAGTCTGGAAAATTTTCGAATCCATTGCAGATTACTATGATCAAATGAATGCTGTTATTAGTTTTAAACAACATCAGACTTGGCGTAAAAAGAGTTTAACTTATATTAATTTTAAACAGGATGATTATATCCTTGATTTATGCTGCGGAACAGGGGACTGGACTGTACTTTTAGCCAAAAGGATAGAAGAGAAAGGTAAAGTCTTTGCCCTGGATTTTAGCCCGTCAATGTTGGCCCACTGTAGAGAAAAAATAAAAAGGTCACAACTGCACAATGTTAAACTTTATTTAGGTAATGCGCTGCAAATACCGTTTAATAATGATTTTTTTGATATTGTGACCATTGGTTTTGGCCTTCGCAACACCACAAATTATCGTCAAGTGCTGCAGGAAATGTACCGGGTTTTAAAACCTGCAGGGCAGGCTGTTTGTTTGGATATGTCTCTGCCTACTATTCCTGTATTTAAACAACTTTACTTGTTATATTTTTGTTATGTGATGCCTTTGTTGGGAAAAATTTTGACAAATAATTACCAGGCCTATTCTTGGCTGCAGAAATCTACGCTGCATTTTCCAGATAAAGAACGGTTGGCCGATCTCTTTACCTCAGTTGGCTTTAAATGGGTGCAGGTTTATTCATTTTGCGGCGGCATCATAGCATTACATATAGGGATAAAATAAAAAAGATTTTTTGTAACAATAAAAAAGGATATTAAAAAAATAGAGAGAATAGCTGAAGTGGAGGTGATTATCATTACTATAGAATCTGCAGCCTTAGAGCTGGCAAAAGAACTTAAAAAAACGGAGGAATTTAGCAATTTACGCGCAGCACAGGCGCGAATTCAACTCGATCCAACGGCACAAGACATTGTAATGGCCATGGAAAAAATTCAGGAAAGAATTCAGGAATTACATGCAGAAGGGCTCCCGGTAACCGAAGAATACGAGAAGTTGTATCAGCAGCAGCATAAAGCAGCTGCTAACGCCACTTTGGCTCGTTATTTTCAAGCATACGAAGCCTTTACAAATTTGATGAAGAAAGCAGATATTATTATTAATGAGGAATTAAATAAATAATAAAGACGGCCTTTACCTGCGGGGAAAGGCCGTCTTTAGCGCTGGTTAAAATTTCTAATGGTAAAATTGAGAGAAAAATAAATGGACAAAACCGGCAGAAAATTTGAGTGCATTAGGAATAATTAGCTTTGCGGCTTTCTTAAATGTTTCTTCATTGTATTTGCTATTAGCAAAAAATTCACGATACCAAGCAAAGGAAAGATGGCTGCCGTAATCAATCCAGTCATAGGGATTAGCACTATTTACAGAATGGCAATTGCCATCAGCGTCACAAAATTTTTCAGACCAGTGATAAAAACCTCCGCTTTCAACTCTATACTTTTTCCAATTATCCGTCAGCCACTTTTCTAAATCTCCATGCCCTTTCACAGCAGTAATGCCGCTATGATGGGGGATAAAAATATCCTGCAGTAGATGCAAAGCCCTGCCCAACTGGAAGACGGCTTTTTCTTTATTACCTTCAAGCCACAGTTTTTCAGCAGCAGCAAATAATTCGGCAGTGACATTGGCAGAACTTTTTTTTGTCAAATAGCCCCGATGGGACCAAGGATGATGAAAGTGCCACAGCGTACAAATATAGCCTCCTGAAAACGGTATATCTGCTGCACGAGTTCCTTCTGCTAAGATCTTTATCAAATTTAGACCACTGCTTGTATCGTTAAATATTTCAACAATATTTTTTTTACCGTCATTAGCAAGAATGGTGATGATAGCCTCAGCAAGTTCCATATGACTAATTATCTGAAATAATGGATTAAAAAAGCGCGTGATCATCATAGTATAATATATGCAATTACTTTTAAATTGGCATCTTTTACTTAAAGTAAGTGGCATTTCCCCCTCAGTTTAATACTCTGTATTAGTGATTAACGTTTCTTAAGGGGGAAGGAATGTGACTAACAGGAGTTCTTTGCCGTGCGGCACAGGAAATACCGGTTTAGACCTGGCTTTGGCTAAAGCAGGTTATAAGTATGACCCTATTCAGGATATTTTCTACTCACACTGTGATGCATGGCAGCGTAATTACGGTTATTGTCGTTTATATGATGAAATGTTAGCACCATTAAGTATGATTGTAGATTGTGAGCCTATTTATTTTAATTATGATCAGAAACGTTGGCTTATTCAATTCTGGAAAGGGCAATACGGCATGGTTACAGGTTGTGAAATAGGTGTTTATTATACAGATCGGGAAGATATTGAAATTCCCAATATTTTTTCAGGACCCTTTTTTGATTGCGCCGGAGATGAAGATTTACTTTTTATGTCATGTACTCTTTACAAAAATAAAAAACCGCTCTTTACAAGAGCTGCTAAACATTGGTGGCTTACAGGCTTTATTTTGGGCGAGTTTTCCGAGCCGTCAGAATTATCGATGTCAGCAACCATTACTTTAAAAGATGATTTGATGCTGACAGCATTTTGCAAAGGATTACAGAATGTCGGTTATAAAAAAGAAGAAATAAAAATTGAAGCTAATACTATTAGTTTTGATTTTATAAAACCACGAACAGCTCAACCTTCTACGCGTATGCCTGAAATAGAACGGATAATGCAATGGAAAAATAAATTGCTTTGTGATCTTTATCGCAGCTTAACCAATGGAGTAAACTCTATTGTTGATAAGATTGAATTACTCAGGGAAAAAGCACCGGAGTTATATAATCATATTATGCATCTGGGAAAAAATATGCAGCTGTATGGCCAGTTTGCTCCCCTTCTGTATAGATCCCCATCTGCCTAATAGTAACTATTGATTAATAATGGGACTATAAATTAATTAATTATAGCGCTATAATAAAAGTATTGCGAGTTTTTTACGCAATACTTTTTGTTATGTGGCGGTAGGGGCAAAAGTTTGCGGTAAATAAAACTAAAAACAAGTGTTCTTATGCTAAGGACTTTTAAGGGGTCTTGTAAAAAAAATATACGGTTAGTTCATATTAAATTGTTTTGGTATTTTGGTAAGCTACACCAAGATATATTTAGCCTTATGCCGCTAATTGCCTTGCTTTTTACTTGTGGCAATAATAAGATGGGAGGTGACCTATAATGGTTACTATTCTTGTTGTTGAAGATGATAAGATTTTGCGAGTGTAATAAATCCGTTGCTGCAGCTCAATAAGGCTGTTTAAGGAAGCAGAGAAGGCAATTTTGATATAGAATCGAGAAGATAGATAAAAGTAATTAAATGAAGGCTCTACCTTCACTGTTACTTTACCTGTTGCTGTTGAATAAAAAGTAAAGATCCAGAGAAAAAGAAGGAGGAAGGGTCAATGATTAAAATTAGTGCAGACAGTGCTTGTGATCTGACACCACAGCTTTTAACAGAGTATAATATTTCAATCATACCGCTCACAGTGATTGTAGGGGAGCAGAGCTATATTGATGGTGAGGAAATTCAACCTTCCGATATTTTTAAGTCTGTAGACGGTGAAGGGAAAACGTGTAAAACTGCAGCTATTAATATCCATCAGTTCCATACGTATTTTGCTGAATTGACTTCACAAAATTGTCCTGTAATTCATATTTCATTGGGCTCGGGTTTTTCCTCATGTTATCAAAATGCCGTTTTAGCAGCACAAAGTTTCCCAGATGTATATGTCATAGACTCGCAAAGCCTATCTACCGGTGCCGGACTGCTTGCGCTGGAGGCATCTTTATTAGCTGAGAAGGGTCATACTCCAGAGGAAATATGTCAAAAGTTAAAGGAGATAATAGAAAAGACAGAGGGGAGTTTCGTTATTGATCGTTTAGATTATTTGTACCGCGGGGGACGGTGTTCTGGTCTTGCGCTGCAAGCTACAAAGCTGTTGAATATAAGGCCGTGCATTGAAGTAATGGACGGGAAAATGACAGTGGGCAAAAAATACAGAGGTTCGTTCGAAAAAGCGGTGAAGCGTTATATTGAGGACAAACTGGCGGAACGTAAAGATCTTGATTTACAAAGAATTTATTTAACACATGCCGCCTGTTCCCCACAAACAGTGGCGTCGGTAAAAACAGAAATCTTAAAACATGCTGAATTTAAAGAAATTATTGTTTCAGAGGCTGGTTCGACAATTGCGGCACATTGCGGACCGAACACTTTGGGAATATTCTTTCAGCGCATTTAATTTAATTTTAGGCAATATGGCAGATGAGGCGATCAAACATTACAAAAAATCTATGTTTATGTGTTTAGTTGTAGTTTTGCTAAGATTTTAGTAAAATATAAATACAATTCAGTCAATGAAGTGTGAGTAGTTTTGTCGGAGAGGGATCTACAAAAGTCTTGTCGTTCCACAAAAGGATGTGCCTCAAATGGGAAAAATAGGGGAGGTAGGACAAGGGTGAAAATTTCTAAAGGAGTTGAGATGCTCCCACTAGCTGCCGGAAATGGACAGATTTTTAATGCTACCCTTCTTTGGGATGATAGGGATGTAATCTTAATAGACGCAGGGTTACCAAATATGCAGGCTGAAATTCAGCAGGCGTTTGAAAAGCAGGGAATACCTTTTTCACGGCTTAACAAAATTATTATTACTCACCATGACAGGGATCATCTTGGCAGTATTCCGGAGATTCTAGCTGCTGCGGTGCAGACCGTTACTGTTTTTGTCCATGCAGAAGAAGCGCCTTATATTGAGGGAAAAGAACATTTGTTGGCAAAAATAGAAAAGTCAATTACAGCTCTCCCGCCAGAACAACAAGCTGAAAGGCGGCAATCATATTTAAAACGGCAGGCGGTAAAAGTAGATAAATTGCTCCATGATGGCCAGGAGTTGCCATATTGCGGAGGTATTATTGTAATTCACACGCCAGGTCACACACCGGGGCATATTTGTTTGTATCATAAACCAAGCAAGACGTTAATTACCGGCGACAGTATTGTAGCAAAAGACGGAAAATTATTAGGACCGGATCCCGTTTTTACGCTTGATCTGGCAGAAGCTAAAACATCTTTAAAGAAACTTCTTGCTTATGAAATAGAGCAGGTTATTTGTTATCATGGCGGTCTTGTGAGCGAGGGCGTAAAAGAGCAGCTGGAGGAATTAACTGCTGGATGATATTTATCAAGCAGCGAAAAAGGCGCACCCATTTTAAGGGGTTGTGCCTTTTTGCTTTTCCCTGTAAGCAGCTAGCAACAGATCCACCATTCTGCCGTAGCTTTGTATGCCATCTGCCTGTCGGTTTGCTTTAAGATATGTATCATTTATTTCACGTGAAATTTCCTCCAAGGGGCCTTCATATAGCTGCCAGAACTTTCTCCTATGTAGTAAATCCCTCTGCAATCCCTCACCGTATTCTTCCTGTAAAAGTAAAGCTTTTTCGGGAGCATGCCGGTAAAGAGCATTCATGGCATTAATAAGGGCAAGAAGAGTGCCTGAATACTGAAAGTCCGGATCAGGATGCATTAAACAGCTGAGATAGGCAAGATAATTGGCTTCGTCTTCGCGGGCAAAACCGCGCTGGTGTGCCATTTCATGGCAGGTTGTGGCCGGCAGCATACAATCAGGAATGGAGATATTAACATTTGCTTCACCCGTAAAGGGGAAATAGATGCCGGTAATGCCGGCATAAGATAAGAATTTTGAAAAGAGGACTGCTTTGGGACGGCCGTAAATTCCACCCAATTGCGGATATAAGTTTGCTGCTTTGGAAAAACCTAATTCTGCAGTTTTAAAAACCTTTTCACGTCCTGCACGTAATTGCATTACACCAAATTGATCTTCCTCCAGCTCTGCGCGCAGTGAATTGGCTTGTGCAATTAAAAAGCGGCAGAGCTCTTCTAATTCTGTAACAGTAGCCGGTTTGATTTCTAAACCGGCAATGGCGGCAAAGGGCTGGCGATAGTAGTTTAACCCCCAGAGGATATTAAAACTAAAATAAAGGATGCTGATGATTACAAGGATATTTAGCAGGAAATTTACAAGTAGCCGTTTTGGTTTTGCTTGCCGTCTGATTATTCTAAGCAACAAACGACAAATGCTAATTACTAGGGCTAATACCAAAAAAGAAACTAAAATTTCAGCCACTGAAAAAGGAAGCTGTCCTGTGGTGCGACTTAGGACTTGATTAAAAGCCGGGAAAAATACTTGGGCATAATTTTTTTCGATCCAGGTTGGGGAAATTTGCGCCAGATAGCTTAATATTATTCCTGCAGGTAGCAGCAATAGTAAATACAACTTTAAGTTTGGGTTATTTTTTTCCATTTGCCTCACTTCCCCAAAACCAGAATTTCATCGTAATTGAGCAGTTTTGCGATATAGTGCCTCCAGTACCAACCGGCCGTCCCGGCTAAAAGAAATATCGAAGACATAATTGCCCTGACGTGCAATAATAACTCCTATGCCGCTGGTGTAATTACCTGTAAAATACAGTTCATCAAAGCCAGGGTTTTGAAGACTGTCCGTATATTCTGTTATTTTTTTAAAGACAGTAGGAGGTTTTTCCCAATGTAGCACTAAAGCTTTTACCATCTGCCGTGCAGTGAAAAGGTTTTTGGCCAGGAAAACGTTACCGTAAATGACTGTAAATTTGCCATCTATCTTGGCATAATTAGCATAATCAATCCAAGTGAAACCTAAGGACTGAGCGGTGGAAAAAATATTTTTGTCTTTATATTCAGCAGGTAGTTCAATTTTCTTATTACCATATATTTCCTCCAAGGTTAGTATATACTCCGGCGCCAAAGACAAAGGTTTAGTTGCTTTTGCCTGATAGACCAGGTGTAACATTGAACCTAGAAAAAGCAGTTCGATTAGCCAAATTGACCCTTTAATAATTTTACGTTTTTTTATGGCTTGGTGGTAATCCGTCCTATTTTGTTCATATAACTTTACCTGTTTAACATATTTGTACAAATAGTAATAATCCAGTACCATCTGAAAGAAGGGAAAGACAAAGAAATATGGCAGTAAGAAGAGAAAACCGAGAAATGTAGCGAGTATAGGCCATCTATAAAGCGAGAAAGCAATATAAATAAATCCGGCAAGTAAACCAAGCAGCGTTGATTTAAAAAGCGCTTTTTTTCTTTGCTGTAGTAGTTCAAGATAAATGTTGTGGTCCGTGTGTATTGGTTTGACATTGCTATGGGCGGGAGCACGAAAGACTTGCAGCTCCTCCATCTCTGCCACCAGTTCCCAGCCGGCATCTTTATAAAGAGCTAATTTTTCCTCATTTTCTATTTCTTTGTCTGTCGGCTCAATTGAATAGATATAATCAGCCGGCTCTCCGTACAAAAAAGTGGCAAAAAAACCGCCTATACTATGAAGGTGAAGGCCCTGAGCCGACATCGCAGTAAACCAAGCTTCATTTTCGGCAATCTGCCATGTTCGCAAAAAACGGTAACGTTTTGTGTATTTTGGCTCACTCACTTTTTTCTACTCCCCCAAAATATTCTTTCCGTTGGCCACAAGTCTTTTTAAGCGCCGGTATTCATTCTGTAAAACTTGGTATCCTTTCGCCGTAATTAGATATGTCTTGCGCCGTCCGTCATCATCATACTGCCGAATAATTTTTTCCTTTTCAAAACGCGCCAACAAACGGTATAAAGTCCCCGGACCTACTACAAAGCTACCGCCTGAAATTTCTTCAACCTTTTGCATAATGGCGTAGCCGTGAAGCGGCTTAGTCAACGCAAGTAATATATAATACATGGGCTCTGTCAAACTTTGCAGCTGCTCCCGTACCATAGCTAAACCTGCTTTCTACAAACATATATCCAGATGATATGTATATGTATCCATAGTGGATATATTTATCTAAAATATACATCTTTTTCTCTGCAGCAGTCAAGCCTTTCCCGGAGATTTCAGCTACTAATTTTTGTCCGGTGATTATTGCCTTCACCAAATTATTGTAAATAGAATCTCTTTATTGTTTGATATCAATAGATATGTTAGTATTTAGTTATGTTAAGTTTTTTCAATAATTATTAAAGTTTAAAATTCCACTTGAGGTAAATAAGATGCTGGTCAATGAAAAACATAAAATAATGGTTATAGCAGTTGGACTAATTTTGCTTATTAATCTTGTTTTTCCTACTAAAATGTTTGCCCAGGTCAAGCCCCCTGTTTTAGAGTCAGAAGCAGCGGTGTTAATGAATGCAGAGACGGGACAAGTTTTGTATGAAAAAAATATGAATCAGCGGCATTACCCGGCATCCATTACAAAAATTATGACAGCAATGTTGGCTCTGGAGAAGGGGAATTTGGAAGATAAGATTATTGTGAGCAGAGAAGCCGTTTTTTCTATCGGCAGAGGAACATCACATATAGCATTGGATGTAGATGAAGTAATAACTTTGGAACAAGCTCTTTACGCACTTTCCATTGCTTCTGCCAATGATGCGGCCAATGGGATAGCCGAGTATATTGCCGGTGATTTGGCTTCCTTTGCTAAGTTGATGAATGAAAAAGCAAAGGATTTGGGGGCAGAAAATACGAATTTTGCCAATGCACACGGTTTACATGCAAGTAATCACTATACCACTGCTTATGATATGGCCAAGATATTAAGAGAGGCTATTAAAAATCCCCAATTTCTTACTATTTTCAGTAAAAAACGTTTTGAAATAGTTCCTACCAATAAGCAGCCGGAAACAAGATATTTAAACAGTACCAACTCACTTATAAACGGTGAAATACAGGATATGGGGGTAATTGCCAGTAAAAGCGGCTGGACGCCGGAGGCTCGACATACTTTAGTAACAGCAGCCCAAAAAGGGGAAAGAAAACTGATTGTAGTGGTTTTAAGCAGTCCAACCGCTGACAGTAAATATAAAGATACAGTTAAATTATTGGAATATGGGTTTAATGAATTTAGGACGGTATCTTTTGCCGCAAGCAGTCTGGTGGAAGAGCGCCGTGCAGAATTGGAACTGGATAAAGCGGAAAACTTAAAATTTAATCCGGCTAAGATTGAAAGATTAGTGCATCAGAGCTTAAAAGATTCGGATATTAAAGCAAATATAAAGCTGCTACTGAGCAGTCCTAATCAAACAGTAATACAGATTAGTTTTAATTTAAAAGAAACAAACAATTTAATGTATTCTGAGCTGGGTCAGGCTAACCTGACAATTACAGAAGAAAACTCCAACAGCAGGCCTTATTATTCTATTGTCGCTGCGCCGGCAGTTTTGCTGCTATTTTTAGTATTTTTTATAAGGCGCAAACGAAAGCAAAAGAAAAGCAGATTTGTTTATGACAATCATAGTTTTAAGCAGCTTAAATATTGATAAAGGGTGAGAAAAAGTGGGCTCTAAAACAAAAAAAATACTATTTGTTTGTTTTTTGCTTATCTGTTTTATCTTTATTAATAATAGTTCTATATTTGTCAGCAAATCAGGGCGACCTTATTTGTTGGCGCACCGGGGCTTAGCTCAAACCTTTCCTATGGAAGGCCTTACGGCGGATACCAACACAGCTGCCATTATTTATGAACCGGAACATCCTTATTTAGAAAACACTATAGCTTCAATGCAGGCTGCCTTTGCGGCCGGTGCTGATATAGTAGAACTGGATATTCAGCTTACTAAAGATGGCCAATTTGCAGTTTTCCATGATTGGTTATTGGATTATCGGACAAATGGCAGCGGAGCTGTAAGGGAGTATACTCTGAAAGAACTAAAGCAGCTTGACATTGGTTATGGCTATACAGCAGATAACGGCAGGACTTATCCTTTCCGCGGCAAGGGAGTAGGCTTAATGCCGGCGCTTGAAGAAGTGCTGGCTGCATTTCCCGAACAAGAATTACTGCTACATCTTAAAAGTGAGGATAAGGAAGCCGGCGAAAAACTTGCTGATTACCTCTCAACATTGCCTACAGATAGATTGAAGTTATTGTCGGTTTATGGTGCTGACGGACCCATTGCTGTGCTGCAGGAGAGGCTGCCAGATCTTCGTGTTATGTCTAAGGCAACTATGAAAAGAGCTTTATTATCCTATCTTTTAATTGGTTGGACAGGCTATATTCCCCGGAGCTTACGAAATACACAATTACATTTACCTATAAATTATGCCTGTTTTCTCTGGGGGTGGCCGCATCGTTTTGTGCAGAGAATGGATACTGTCAATACACGCATTATAATTGTTAATGGATCCGGCAAATGGTCAGAGGGATTTGATACTAAAGAAGATTTGCAGAAGCTGCCGAAAGATTACAGCGGCGGTATTTGGACTAATCGCATAGATATTATCGCTCCTTTTTTTAAAGATAAATAGCAGCATGATTAAAAATTATTACATTATAAGGAGTAAGAAATAAGGAAAAATATAATGAAAATGCATTAACACGTTTTGTGGGCAATTTCCTTTTATTACTTGCTTCTTATCTGACAATTTTCGGTATTATTATAGCTGTCAGCGAAAAAGCACTGATATTTTAATAATTAGCTGGAGTATTTTTGCAATTGCCATCATAGTTGCCGTTATTTTGTTAAATACAGGGAACCGCTTTAAAAAGTAGAAGAAAAATTTTTGGGCAATATAGTCAGACAAATATGATAATTTGCAATTGATTGACATGCTTTCTTCTCCAGTGATATTATAATAATGGTTCTTCTTTGTGATTTTTCACTATAAAGATTTTTGCGACATGGGAAAGATGTACAATAATTTTGGAGGTGGATTAATAAATGTGTGCGCAACAAACTTTGCAAGAAGAAAGAAACCAATTATTTCTCGATGTCCATAGCGGTAAAAGGCCTGCCAGGGTCCCCATTAGTATTGGCATAACAGTAGAGGCTGCACTCGAAAAAGTTGGTTACAATCTTTTGCGCGACTTATATAGTCCGGAAAGAATTTATGAGGCAGCTGAAGAAATGGCGCGTCTTTTTGACTCTGACACACTGCCGACGAATCCTTTCAGTCAGGCTGCCGTCTACCGGTATGTAGATCAAAAATTCATGCAGCCGGGCGCCGATGGTTTTTATCAGCATCCCGACATTGCGCCGTTGGAATTTGATGAATACCCCGAGTTTATTAAAGATCCCTTTGAGTTTATAGTGAGAAAAATACAGCCGCGTGTATTTGGAATTTTACAGGAGGATCCGCTGCTGGGAAATATAAAAATAAAAATAGCGCGCGATGTGGTGGCTTCGAAGTTTGCCGGCATGGGACCTAGATTAGTTGAAAAATATCAGCGGGCCAATGTGATAGGGATGTGTGGTTTACTGTGGGCGCCTTTTGATTTTATCGCTGATTATATTCGTAGTTTTTCGACAATTTTAATAGATATTAAGAGAAAGCCACAGTGGGTACTTGAGGCATGCGAAGCCGTGCTGGAGTATGAAATCAGACAAATAAAAAATACGCCTAAAAGGGGTGCCATACCTTGCATTAGTTATCCCTTACATATGCCGCCTTTTATGCGTCCCAAAGAAGTGGAGAAGTTTTGGTGGCCAACCTTTAAAAAATTAATAATAGCCACTCAGGAAGAAGGATTTATGCCTTCAATTTTCTGTGAGCAGAACTGGGATCCACATCTTGACCTCTTAAACGATTTGCCAGGTACGGTTAAACTTGCTTTTGAGGATTCCGACCAGAAGCTGATAGCAGAAAAAGTAACGACACGCCATGTTTTCAGCCATGGTTTTCCGGCTATAGTTTTGAAGACAGGTACTAAAGAGGAGTGTATAGAAGAAGCAAAGAGAACATTGGACAATTTGGCTGTTGGCGGAAATTATATTTTTTCTGCAAGTAAAGCGGCCATTCGTGGCAGTGACTTTAAAACCGAAAATTTACAGGCCGTCATTGAATTTGTAAAAGAGTACGGTAAATATTAAAGCTGAAAAAGGAGAGAAGGGGAGTTATGGAGAAAAAGTACGGGAGTGTTCTTTCGCGAGAAGAATTAATTGAAAAATATAATTTATCTGAGGATGAGCAGGTATATTTATTAGATATTTTTATGGAGATAGAGAAAGAAATTTTCCGCTTTCTATCATACCATTTATAAAACAAAAAGTGCCGCAAATTAACGGCACTTTTTTATTAAATAACATAAGGGAAGGGAGATTTATGAGGCGTAAGGATCGTCAAGTTGTAGAAAGAAATGAGATAATAAAAATTATTAAAAAGTGCGATGTCTGCAGATTAGCCTTTTTTGACAGAGAATATCCATACATAGTTCCACTAAACTTTGGTTTTATCGTAACTGATGATGCTCTGTTCTTATACTTTCATGGTGCCGGTAGCGGCAAGAAAATGAGCTTAATGGCCAATAACCCACATGTGGCCTTCGAAATGGATTGTGATCATAAATTAATTAAAAGAGAAGAGGCCTGCAGCTATACTATGGAATATGAAAGTATAATAGGTTATGGCAGGATATGCCAAGTATACGGTCAGGAAAAACTTTTAGGCCTGAAAGCAATAATGGATAAGTATGATGCTGGTGCAAATTATAATTTTACAAATGAATCCGTAGCAAATGTTACAGTTTTAAAATTAACAGTAGAAAAAATCACAGCAAAGCGCTTAAAACTAAATTGCTAAATATAAAATGCCCTGCTATTGATAGCGGGCATTAATAATAAGCTAAAATTTTTCATAAAAAACTGTCTCACTTAGCGGTTTGCGATCTTGTGCATATCTATTCGGAGATTTTGCTGGCCCAGCAGCATAACCAACGCCTAAAATATTGACCGGTTCAATTTCTTCAGGTAGTTTGAATTCAGACTTTAATAGCTCAGGATTAAAATGGCAGACCCAAATGGAACCTAAACCATGTTCCGTGGCTGCCAGCATCATATATGTTGTAACTATTGTAACGTCAATTACTCCTGAATCCATGCCATCATAGCGCCTTTTCCAACTAATTGAGTGGTCGGCACAAACTATAAATGCCAGCGGGGCACCATGAATATTTGCTGCCTTTTTTAACTTTTCCAGACCTTCTTCAGTATTAACGACCAAAATTTTTTGCGGCTGTTTGTTCACAGCTGTTGGAGCTAATCTGCCTGCCGCTAAAATGGCTTCTATTTTATCCTGCTCAACTTTTTTTGCTTGATATTGGCGGACAGAATAGCGTTTTTGGGCAAGTTCAATAAAGCTCATTAGGATCACCTTCCTTCCCACTTTTGGTAATAGTATAAACTAAGAGGGAATAAAAAACAACATTTGGCAGGAAGAGGGTTAAACAGTTAAGTTGAAAATAGTAAGAAATTATATTACAATGAGAGCTGCTTGGATCTTTCTTTACGAACTTTAACGAAGAAAAGCACTGAATTGAGAGGGAGAGGCAGAAGATGGTAAAAGTAAGAGAGCTTACCAAAGAAGAAGAAATAGTAAATGCAATATCGCATGGGATTGGTGCCTGTTTAGCAATTCCCGCCCTGATTGTTTTAATTGTTTATGCCAACAGGTATGGCAATATATGGCACAGGATTTCCTTTACTGTCTTTGGTGTTAGTCATGTTTTTTTGTATATAGCTTCAACGCTTTATCATGGTTTCCCAAAAGGAAAGGCTAAAAAAGTGCTTAAAATTATAGATCATGCCTGTATCTATTTGACAATTGCAGGTAGTTATACCCCCATAACTTTGACTATTTTAAGAGAGGGAATAGGTTTATATATACTAGCTATTATCTGGGCGGTGGCGATCTTAGGGATTATTTATAAGATATTTTATATAAATAAACATATTGTTTTTTCTACTCTTTTATATGTAGCAATGGGCTTTTTTATTTTAGTTGCCATTAAACCCATTATTGCCGGCATGACTAGTATAGGTTTTAAGTTTTTAATAGCCGGTGGCGTTTTTTACAGTGTGGGTACCATCTTTTTTGCCCTGCAGCAGATAAAATATAATCATGCTATTTGGCATCTTTTTGTGTTGGCCGGAAGCGCCTGCCATTTTATTACCGTCTTGTTTTTGCTGCCTAATTTTAGCCTATTTTCATAAATTACACAACTTTTAACTTGCAAACGGTTTTACTCAGAAAACTGGTTATTTCTCTTGAAACTATGCTGGTTTTTTGTGTAAAATAAAATAGATATAGGAGAAGGGGATAATATAATGGAGCTGCTTTATAAAGGTAAGACCAAAGATGTTTATGCACTAGCTGACGGTAATTATTTGCTTAAATTCAAGGATGATTGTACCGGCGAAGATGGAGTATTTGACCCTGGTGCCAACACAGTTGGGCTGACCATTGAAGGTGCAGGCAAGGCCGGTTTGCTTTTAACAAAACATTTTTTCGAAATCTTACAGTCAAAAGCTATACCGACTCATTATATAGCAGCAGATATTGAAAAAGCAACAATGAAAGTCAAGCCTGCTGTGGTTTTTGGCGAAGGGTTAGAAGTAATTTGCCGTTATCGAGCGGTGGGTAGTTTTTTGCGCCGCTATGAGAAATATGTGCAGCCTGGCCAGCCCCTTGATGCTCTTGTGGAGTTTACCATTAAAGATGATGAAAAAGGTGATCCCTTTATAAATAAAGATGCCCTGGTGATGCTGGGGATTCTAACGGCGGATGAATATAAAGAAATTAAAGATTTAACTAAAACAATTGCCGAGGTGGTTAAGGAAGAGCTGGCTAAGGTTAATATAGAGCTGTACGATATAAAATTTGAGTTTGGCAAAATTAATGATCAAATAGTTTTAATTGATGAAATATCAGGTGGAAATATGCGTGCTTATAAGGGTGGCCGGCATATTGCTCCTTTAGAATTAGCACAACTGGTACTGCATCAATAATTGGAAATGCTTGGAGGAGGCTTATGCGGGAATATGGAAAAATGGAAAGGAATGAGTTGGAGCAGCTGTTGAGCCAACTGCAGGAGGAACTTGAAGATATACGGGAAGA
The DNA here is from genome assembly GCA_012800795.1 of Bacillota bacterium. Classification (GTDB taxonomy): domain Bacteria; phylum Bacillota; class Dethiobacteria; order Dethiobacterales; family Dethiobacteraceae; genus JAAZIQ01. The sequence goes on along the minus strand of JAAZIQ010000048.1, from coordinate 44,400 downwards.
AAGAAAAATTGTTCTAGGGCAGACCGGCATTCATTTGCCCGGAAGCACCGTAAAGAAATATGAAGTAGAAATTAAAGCCTTAGAGGAAAAAATTGAAGTAATCAAGAAGGTTTTAGCAGCTAAAGAATAAAGAGAAAAAGATTGTTCAGCAGCGCGAACCATTCTTTTTATTTAACGAGTATTCTACCGCAATCTGTCTACAGCAAGTTATTTTCTGATGTGTTCACAACAAAAAAGAGGGAGTCCCAGCTATATATGGGTACTCCCTTTTGTCCATATTGTAAAAAGAAGTTTATCTTACTTGGCCGAAGTAGCACTTTTCAACTTCAGGTAACAGTTCATCTAGTTCAGAAAGGAATTTGTCTGCTTCACGCCGAACATGGTCGAGTAGCAGAGGGTCGGCAATAATCCCCAAGATTTTACATGCTTCATCCAGTTCAAATGCCGCTGCTTTAAAATTGCTAAGCTGTTTAGTATGTTGAATTACATTTTTAGTAAATTGTATCACATCATTAAATTTACCAGGTGATGTTTCTGCCATGGAATCTAAATCTCGGGCAGTTTCCAGTAACCTGGAGAATGTCTTTCTAAACTCATGTGCTTGTTCTAGAAGTTCTCTTTCGGATGGATCTAATAAATGAATGATAAATTCAATATGCTCCTTCATGATGCGTAACCAGAAAACTTCTTGCTGCAGCAAGAGAGTCAGCGCATCTTCTGCTACAGGTGTTGTTAAGAGATTTAAAAAGCGTTCCGCTTCTCTTCTGATATGGTCCAACAATAAGGGATAATTACTGCCGGGCCGCATTTTACATTGAATAATAAGTCTTAAAACTTTTGCCTTAAACTCAATAATAGCTTTTACTGCTTCTATTAATTCTTCCAATAACTCCGGATTTAGTCTTTTTACTTTATTTAGCCTGTTTAATAAATTATCAAACAAATCTACAAATCTTTGCGCTTCAGCGCTGAGCTTTTCTTCATTGGGCGCTAACCCCAATTGAATAAACAGAGCGTGTTCCATAAGGATTCTTGACCAAAAGCGTGCCTCAGTAAGGCGATTATATTCACATAAACACTTATGACATTGAGGACTTTTCATTTTATACCTACCTTCCTTGATCAATTGTAGATATTTTTCTTTACTGCAGTAAGCCTAAAGTAGTATATGTTTTTCAATACTTGAGTGTGACAGTAAGGGAAAGCAATATAATAATTGAGAGGAAGTTCAAGCAGGTTCGCTAAAGAATATAGAGAAATAATAAGGAAGTGAAAGTAAGGGAAAAGGTAAGTGAAAATGATTAGTTTTCTGGAAAGTGTAAAACAAATTGTACAGCAGGATATAAACAACTTGCTTAAATTTGTTAAAAGGCCCGTTATAACTCTTAAGATTTTTTCTGTAACAGGAGATTATTATACCTTTTTAGTAAGATGGATACTTCCCATATTATCTATAATAATATTTTTATGGTGTGTTTTGCCGCTTTTGCGCGAGAGAAAAACAAAAACCATTTGGGGTAACCTGTATCTGTTTAATGATATCTGGTTCCCCATTACAAGTTGGGAAAGCATGATCGGGCGCGGCAAAAACTCCGATATCATGATAAATCTGCCATTTATTTCTAGAAATCATGCCGTGCTTACATTTCATGATGGCATTTGGTCCATTACCGATCTAGGCTCCAAGGGCGGCATAAAGGTTAACGGAGCTGAGATAGAGGGGCGGCAGACACTAAATTTCGGAGATACAATTACTTTGGCAGGCTTAGATTTGCTGCTGTTAGCTGCTGAGACTGAACCTTTAGGTAAAATATCAGAAAATAGAAGAAGCACAACTACTTTCACTTTGCTTTTAATTTTAATCTATCAGCTACTGGGAGCTTTACAGCTTGTTGTTGCAAAAGGATCTGCTGTTATGCCCGCACTGCCGGCGAGTATCTTGCTTTTGCTTTTGGCAGAATGTTCTCATTACCTGCTTTTACGCTGCTACAAGCGTAATGCTCTTGAAATGGTTTTGCTTGCTTATTTTCTTTGCGGGATGAATATGCTCATTGTGGCATCAGCAGCACCAAATTCACTTTACAAACAGCTTACTGCAATTCTAATCGGTATGACAGTTTATACTGTGATTGACTTTCTATTTCAGAAGCTGGGGCAAGCGGTAAAAATAAAATATTTCTTAATGAGTGGTGCCCTTGTGTTGCTGGTTATGAATCTGGCACTGGGGGAAACCTATTTCGGTGCAAAAAACTGGATAAACCTTGGCTTTATCACCTTTCAACCTATGGAGTTTGTGAAGGTGGCTTTTGTATTGGCCGGTACGGCTACATTGGATAGGCTGCTTACAACACGCAATATGGCTGCTTTTATTGCTTTTTCTTGTGCCTGTATTCTGACACTTGTCCTCATAAGAGATTTTGGCACGGCATTAGTTTTTTTTGCTGCTTTTGTAATAATGGCGTTTATGCAATCAGGAGATATTCGCTCACTTGCTCTATTGGTGGCAGCTGCTTTCTTTGTCGGTATAGGAGTTGTGGCATTTGTTCCTTATGTTACTAAACGTTTTGCAGTATGGAGAAGAGCCTGGCAGTTCGCCAATACCTCTGGTTATCAACAAACACGCACAATGATAGCCGCTGCCAGCGGTGGCCTTTTAGGTGTAGGCGGCGGTAACGGCTACTTGGTTAATGTAATTGCAGCCGATACTGATTTGGTTTTTGGTATACTTTGTGAGGAATGGGGACTTCTGATTGCGCTGGTGGTAGTTTCAATAATTGTTTTTTTGGGTATCTATCCAGTTCTTTTAGCGGGCAACAGCCGTTCGGCATTCTATACCATTTCTGCCTGTGGAGCAGCCACTATTCTTGTGGTACAGACAGCATTAAATGTTTTAGGTTCAACAGACATTTTGCCACTAACCGGTGTAACCATTCCGTTTATCTCCAATGGTGGCTCTTCTATGATAACCTCGTGGGCACTATTGGCATTAATTCGCTCTGTAAAACAATAACTAATTTGGGCACAGAATGGAACAAAGGTGAGTCGCATGAAGCTATTGTTTAAACGTTCAGTTGTTTTATTTTTATTATCAAGCCTGCTTGTTTTTGGCATTGCAGCCTTTATCATACAGTATTTAAACCATGCTTCCGCCTGGGTGCAGCATCCCACCAACAAGCATCTTTTTAATAATGGAAAGTTAAAGGCTTCCGGCAGTATATACGATCGTTCAGGTGAGATTTTGCTGGAAGTAAAGGATGGCAGTACAAAATTTCATCAGGATAAGGCCGTCCGTACCGCCCTGATGCATGCAGTCGGAGATCTGCACAACAACGTTGCAACCGGTGTTAAAGTTGCATTTGGGGAACATTTAATCGGTTGGAACCTGCTAAATGGAGTATATCGATTTCGGGGAAAAATGGGTGACAGTGCTGATCTTTACCTTACTTTGGAAGGCAAGTTATGTGCAACAGCATACAAAGCGCTTAACGGCCGTAAAGGAGCAGTAGGGGTTTATAATTACCAGACGGGGGAAATTCTTTGTATGGTTAGTTCACCGTCCTTTGATCCGGCAAATCCTCCCAATATTGAAGGTTCACCAGAGCAATATGAAGGGGTTTATCTTAACCGTTTTCTTTCATCTGTTTATCCTCCGGGTTCCATTTTTAAGCTGGTTACAGCTGCTGCTGCCCTGGATAATCTTCCTGGGCTTGAGAGTAAACTTTACCACTGCGAAGGGAAAATGAAAATTGGAGCTGATATGGTTACTTGTTTGAGGGAGCATGGCAGCGTCACATTTGAGCAGGCTCTGGCTCATTCCTGTAATGTAGCTTTTGCACAAATTTCCTTGGAATTGGGGGCAAGCACTTTACAGAAATATGCGAATCTAGCCGGTTTTAATTCATCTCTGGAGTTGGATGGAATCAAAACCGCCATAGGCAAAGTGAATGTTATAAATGCAGCTGATGTAGAACTGGCTTGGGCCGGCATCGGCCAATACACTAATACGGCAAATCCACTAAACTTTATGGCTTTCGTGGGTGCAATTGCAAATAATGGTGTGCTCATTCCACCAAAATTAATTGCAGAAAACAATAGTTTCTTATCAAGAATTCAAAAAAAACAAATCTTATCAGCTGAAACTGCTGCCAAACTTAAGGCTATGATGAGAAATAATACGAAAAGTGTTTATGGCGAGCACAACTTTAAAAACCTTGAGCTTTGTGCTAAATCGGGTACGGCCGAAGTGGGACAAGGAAAGAGGCCGCATGCCTGGTTTGCAGGCTTTTTAGCAAGGGATGATTATCCGCTGGCTTTTGTGGTGTTGATAGAAAATGGCGGCAGTGGCAGCGGGGCTGCGGCGGCTGTGGCAGGGACGGTGCTGCAGGCAGCAGTAAGTTCAGGTAACTAATAATAATGCTTTTAAGCCGTAATTTAGAGAGGTTATTTATGGGAAACAGGAAAAAATGGATCAAATGCCAGTCCTAAATTACCTGCGGCTTTCAATAATTTTACAATTGCACACATTTCAGATCTGCATAATAAAGATTTTCAAGGCAAACTAATAGAAAAAATCAGGAAGCTAAATCCTGAGATAATTGTGATAACGGGGGACCTCATTGATCGGCGAAATACAAATATTGAAGCGGCAGAAAAATTTATGCGAGAAGTAGTAAAAGTAGCGCCTACATACTATGTTTCGGGTAACCATGAGCAGTTATCCGGTCTTTATACTACTTTAAAAAGAAAATTAGAAGTATTAAATGTAAATATCATGGATAATTCATACGCAGTAATTGAAAAAAAAGGAGGCAGGATCGGTCTTTTAGGTTTAGCCGATCCTGCCGTCCATCAAAGTGAAGAATCCTACCTATGGGATGATGGTTCCCGTTATGTTGAAGCTGAACTGAAAAACTTGTTAGACGGTATAGACACCAAATTTAACATCCTGCTTTCCCACCGTCCGGAGCTTTTTGAATTATACAGTGATCTGCAGATAGACTTGGTTTTTAGCGGTCACGCCCATGGAGGACAAATAAGATTGCCCTTTATCGGCGGTTTAATAGCGCCTAACCAAGGCCTATTTCCCCAATATACCGCTGGAGTCTACAGCAGTGGTGCCACCTCCATGGTTGTAAGTCGTGGTCTAGGGAACAGTATTTTCCCCGTCCGTGTTTTTAATCGGCCGGAATTGGTTGTTGTTACTTTAAAGAAAGCATGATCAAGAAGAAGCAGCTTTCTACTCTATAACCAAAATATTACCCTTTTTATTGCTTCTAGAATATAAACGTAAAAGGAGGTAATTCGTTATAAATAATATTTTATTTTTTTACTACTTACTAGTTATCCATGCTTTTGGCTATTTTAATTAATTTTTCTTTGGGTAATAGTGAATTTGATAGGATTGACTTTGTATGAGTATGAGTTTCCTCAATATAATCGGATGCATTTTTTTCGTTAAAATTTATTTCAACGTATAACAAAACTGAATTCTATTTTCTTTTAAAATATCGCATAGTTAACATAATATATATTATCGGACGTTATTAAAATTTTATGAGAGGGCAATTTTTTAGTAATTGCTCCTCTCTTTTTTGTACTGCTAATCTAACAGTTTTATCTGATAGCAATTGTTAATTTGCGCCGGGTAACTTTCAGCAATGACACCGTCATAAGAAATTTCGATTTTTTTACCAACTTTAATTTCAGAAACATTTGTTTTGGTTTCATTGATATCTAAAATGACTGCATCTTTAAGTGAAATTGTTATTTTATCAGCCGATTTTGCCTCTGTGGCATTAGCTTCAGGCTGCACCAGTATTGAAGTTTCATTGTTTTCCAGCACAGTGGCAGTAAAAGTTTTATTGTTGGCGCAGGCTGTTAGAAGCATTGCAATAACAAAGAATAATAAAAATGTAAGCTTACGCAAAGCCCCACCTCCCATTTCTTTTTTGACGTGGAAGGTGGGGCTTTAGTTCCCTAAAAATTGATAAGCTTATTTTTTTATGACTATTTTATATTCATCATCCAAAGTTTCAATTTTTGCAACCTGCCATCCTTGTGAAGTTATGGCTCGGGTTACATTTTCTTTTGCAGTATCGGTGTCAACCAAGATTTCCAGTTGAGTTTCAGTGGTATTTTCTAGCTCATTAATAGTTAACATAACAGGCTGTGGGCAGGAAAGGCCCCTAGCGTCTATTATTTTACTCATCTTTTGCACCTCCTTAGACTACTTTTTCTCTCATGGTAAGACCTATTAGCATGCAGACTATTAGACCTATTACTGTTGCTACCATACCAGCAGGTGTAGCACCTGCGGTTGAGCTGGCCAAGCCAAAATTATGGGCGAATGCGGCTCCTATTATCATGCCGAGGGCAAAAATGGCAGCATCGCCGTCACCTTCACCTGCCAAAAAGAGCTGTCGGCCGGGGCAACCTCCGGCTAAAGCAAAAGCCAATCCTGCTAATACCATGCCGGCAAAATTCCAGAGATGCATTGTATGCGCTACCGGTTGACCGCTAAAACCAGGATTAAATTGTTTAAAGATAATATTGGTGATAAATGCTGCAACTACTAAACTGACTACGCCGCTGAAAAGATGTGTGTGCTTAAATAAAATCAAGTCTCGCACTGCCCCCATGGTGCAAAAACGGCTACGCTGTGCCAAAAAGCCTATGACTATAGCAAATAAAAGTGAGATTATAAGCGGTGCATGCATTGATCCAGGACCTTCGAGGCTGTAAAATAAAATACCGCTTTTTTCTGCCCCTTCAACTTGAGGGTTGAGCAGCACAGCTACTAATAGTCCCACCATTAGCAAGGGGAAAACAAAGCCGGCAGCTTTGTAAGTTTTTTGTGTACGTCCTAAAGTATAACCGTTTTTCAAAAAGATGGTACCGATCCAAACACCGACTGTTAATCCAAGTAAACCTAAAATGGCGTTGCCATCTCCGCCTGCCAAACGAAGTAAAGCTCTCCAGGGACAACCTAAAAAGACTAGTGCTCCAATCATGGCAAAAGCTCCGAGAATAAATCTGACAAGCGGAGCGGAGCCCGAGCGAGGTTTAAATTCTTTAAAAAGATAAGCAGCTATAAAAGCACCTAAAACAAGACCGATTATTTCCGGACGTACATATTGAACAATGGGTGCTCTATGGAGCCCCAACCCTCCTGCAATATCGCGCTCAAAGCAGGCTACACAAATACCCATGTTGCCAGGGTTGCCCAATTTTTGCAGAAATGCTGCTAAAATTCCAATAACGCCGCCAACAAATATGATTCCGCGTCGTGATGCTAAAAAGTTTTTCAAGTGCTAACTCCTCCCTTTCATTATTCTAGACTCTACTTATAAATGTTAAGTGTATAGTTGAAGGAAAGTAAAATAGCTTATACCTATAAAGCAATTTGAGTAATAGATATAAGCTATATGAGGAGGAGTTTTTATAATTTTGTCTTATTTGATGTGGATAGCGGCTCCGTATTGCCGCAAAATTTTTTCTACTAACCGTGTTTCCTCCTGGGTGGTGGCTTCTACTGTAATAAGATAAGCATTTACGACTTTATTCCCTTCTCCCATTATTTTTTCAGCTGACTCCCGGTTGTAAAGTAAAGCATCGGTTCTTCCTTCAATGGCAATGTCGCTGCCTTTGATGCCGCGTGCAAAGAGCGGCAATTCGCCTGCATAGGCATTACTCATGGTATCTATACCTTCGATAGGTGTGTTGCCAATTTGCTGCAAAGAGACATTTCTAATACCGTGCTCGTCCAGTTTTTGTACTGCCTGCTTGGCAGTATCCTTTGAGCGAAATTCCGCCAGTACTACCCTTGATTTCATGGAGATCTCACCTTTCTCTTATACTAAAAAAGAGCTCAATCTCAGAGCTCTTTTAGTATTTCCTGTTTTTTGTTTTCCATTACTCGTCCAAAATGAGATTGGTGATGGAGAAATTATTAACATTGACTAGCCCACGGTTTGTGAGGCGTAAGGACGGAATTACCGGCAAAGATAACATGGCCATAGTCATAAAAGGAGAAAGTAAACTGCAGCCCAATTCCTTCCAGGCCTTAGAAAGTTTCGCCACCGCAGCAGCTACTTCTTCAACCGGGCGGTCTGACATTAAACCGGCCACCGGTAAGGAAACAAGAGCCAGTACCTTGCCGTCAGCTACTGCTACCATTCCTCCTCCCTGCTCTACCAGAACATTTCCGGCTAATGCCATATCTTCATCATTGGTGCCGACAATTAATAAGTTGTGGCTGTCGTGAGCTACAGTGGAGGCTACGGCGCCGTGGGTGAAGCCAAAACCGGTGACAAATCCTAAAGCATAACTGCCGTTTTCATGGTGACGGTCAAATACGGCAATTTTAGCTAAGTCGGTTGTCGGGTCGGCACAAATTAGCCCATCTCTTATAGGAACAGTTCTTATTTGTTCATGTGTAGTAACCTGTGCTTCTTCTATTTGTATCACGCGAACTTTTGCAGTACCCTTGCTTTGTGGGGCGGAAATGTGAAAATCTTTTGTTTGCAGTGGTTTTGCCAGACGTAAAGACTTGCGGGCAAAATCCGGGTATTGCGGCGTGGATGTCTTTATTAATATTTTCCCATTTTCCGCCACAATGGTGCCGGCAATGATTACATTATCAACTGTTACGCGGGTAAGATCTGAGATTAAAAGCAGATCGGCATATTTGCCGGGGGCTATGCTGCCTAGATCTCCGTCACAGCGGAAATAACGTGCCGTATTAATAGTGACCATTTGTATCGCGCGAATTGGGTTTAGTCCTTCTTCGATGGCTCTTTTGACAACATAATTTAAATGTCCGCGAGAAAGTATAGTTTCAGGGTGTGTATCATCTGAACAGAGAAGACAAAAACTAGTATCTATTTGATGTTCAGTCACGGCACGGATAGTTTCTTTTACATCATGCCAGGCAGAACCTTCACGTAGCATTGTGTACATACCACTGCGTAATTTAGCCAATGTATCTTCTTTTGTAACAGATTCATGACAGGAAGTAATACCGGCAGCTAAATAGGCTTGCAAATGATGATCAGTTGCCGGCATGGCAAAATGACCTGTGACAACCTTATTGGCTGCCAGTGTTTCTTTTATGATGGCTTGTACATCTGTGTTGTTTGCCAGCACACCGGGGTAATTCATCATTTCCCCGAGGCCTACTACACCATCCCAAGTAAGTACTTCTCTAATGTCTTCAGGGCCGAGCTTGGCTCCTGCATCTTCCATTCCCGGTGCAGCAGGAACACAAGAAGGAACGGTAGTAAAGACCCGTAGAGGAACATTCTTGCCTTCTTCATGCATGAGGCGAATACCCTCTACACCCAGGACGTTGGCAATTTCGTGAGGATCCATGAAAATACCTGTTGTACCAAAGGGAATGACTGCTTGTGCAAATCCGGTAACTGTTACCATACTGCTTTCGACATGAATGTGACCGTCTAAAAAACCCGGTGTCAAATAAGCTCCATCGGCATCAATGACTACTGTATTATCACCAATTGTATGTTTTGCCTGACCTACCAGCGCAATTCGTCCAAAGGCTATGGCAACGTCTGTTCGCGGGATTATTTCGGCTGTATGCACATTTACTAAACTGGCGTTACGAATAACCAAGTCAGCCGGTTTGCGCCCCATGGCCACATCCACCAAGTGCTGCGACACTTCATGTAATTTTGTTTCTTTGTATGGAAGCGACATGAATTTTCCTCCTCTACCTATGTTAATGAGTTAAGAAACTGCGGGAAGTCGGCAAGACGCCCTCTGTTTTTATTTAAACCCGGAAGTGATTCATCCACAAAGTATGTGATTAGTCCTGCTTCAGCTGCTGCACGGATATCAAATACCGGATCATTTCCTACCATAAGGCATCGTGCAGGATTAACGCCAAGTATTTGGGCGATTTCCAAATAGTAGTCGGGATTGGGTTTAGCAAAATGCATATTCTCATATGCCGTAATTAGTGCAAAATCTTTTTCCTGCAAGCCTGCCCACTTCATGCGGTGCCGAATGGCGACCATGGGAAAAATGGGATTGGTGGCCAGTACTAAGGGACACTGCAGTTTGCGGGCTGCAGCTACTGCTGCTTCTGTATGAGGAAAGGGGCCCGCTGTGGCTTGTAAGGTAGGAAATACTTTTTCGTAAAAATCATGAATTCTTTGCATTACCTCGTTGCGGGGATGGTTAATCCAAGTTAAAAAGTGCTCCATAAAAGCTTCTTCATTGGTAATTTGAGGGTCTTTATTATTAATCATGGCGCTGGTCGAAGTCCAGAGATTTTTTGTAAAGCTCTTTTCGTCTGCGGAGAAACATGCTGCTAACTTCAGCATATAGCGATCTAGGAAATCATCCATATCAACATCAAGCAATGTACCGTCTAAATCAAATAATATTGCTTCTATCATCTTATCACCTCTGTGTAATGCAAATTCTACATTTTAAGTAATTTATCCTGCCAAAACAGTTAAGACCTGCCTTTTTCGCCATTTGCCCTCAGAAGGCCTAGCATTCCTTTTACTCCTGCTTCCGGACCCAGAATTGCCCGTTTAATTTGAATATTTTGCATTGCAGCAGAGGTATAACTTATTATATTCTTTTGCAAAGCTTGAAATAAAAATTTATCGGCGTTATTCATTATTCCGCCACCCAGAACCACCACAGAAGGATTTAAAAGATTAATGATATTGGCTGTGCCAATGGCAAGATAAAAAAAAGCCTTATTGACAATGTCTTGCGCCAAAGTGTCATTTTGTGCGGCTGCGGCAAAAACATCTTTGGCGTTGATAGTCTTTTCTGCCGCCAGTTTTTTTAAAATTGTGTTTTTATGAGCATCTATGGCGGATTGTGCTTCTCGTGCAATGGCTGTACCTGAAGCCATAGCTTCTAAACAGCCGCGCTGACCACAGCCGCACAGAGGACCTCCGGGAGCTACTATTACATGACCCAATTCACCGGCAAAGCCCTCTTCTCCTCGATAGATCTTGTTATTTAGAATTAGCCCTGCACCAATACCTGTACTAACTGTAATAAAAACAACATTATCATGTCCATAAGCTGCACCGTACAATGCTTCGCCTAAAGCTGCGGCGTTGGCGTCATTTTCCACCAGAACCGGTAGGCCTATTTTTTTTGCCATTATCTCGCTTAGGGCTATATCATCCCACCCTTTAAGATTTGGCGAATTGCGCAGCAGCTTACGTCGGTGATCATAAAAGCCGGCAATACAAATACCTACTGCCTGTAAATCGTTTTTCTTGATTTTTGCTTTAGCTGTTGTTTGCTGCAGTGAAAAGTATATTTGCTCTATTACCGCCTTAGGACCAGCTGCCGCCGCAGTGGGCCTTTCCTGTTGTGCCAAAATCTGCAGTTTCTCGTTAGCGACGACAGTATAAATTTTTGTTCCACCCACATCTAGGGCAGCAAAAAATTTACCTTCCATTTGTTCACCCTATTTGACTTTTTTTGTATCTATTATAGCTGGTTACACATAAAAATCCCAAATCACACAAATCCTTGACTTTTTGCATTTTTTTGTTATGATATTTTAAAATTTCCATATGGCAAAAAGTTTGCAAGCATCTGGATGTATCCATCATATTAGATTGACTGCTAAACTTATCGCCATAAAACGGCGAAAAGTTTTTTTATGTTAGTATAGTGTTGTTTAAAGTAAATGGGGAGGATTTATTTATGGCTGAAAAAATAATGATTTTTGATTCTACGCTGCGCGACGGAGAACAATCCCTTGGGGCTAAACTAAATTTAGAGGAAAAATTGAAGATTGCCCAGCAATTGGCAAAACTCAATGTGGATGTTATCGAATGTGGGACCCCCTTTTCTTCTCCCGATGATTTTAAGGCAGTCCAGAAAATAGCCAGAGAAGTGAGAGGACCTATTATTACAGCTTTGGCACGGGCTTCAAAAGCGGATATTGATGCTGCCTGGGAAGCAATTAAAGATTCACCGCGGCCCCGCATACATATTATTCTTTCTTCTTCACCTATCCATATACAATATCAATTAGGTAAAGACCCGGAAGCAGTCTTAAAAATCGGTGTAGAAGCAGTAAAATATGCAAAACAGTATACTACAGATATTCAATATTCTCTAGTAGATGCAACAAGAAGCGAACTTGATTATATGTGTCGTATTATTGAAGCTGTGATTGATGCTGGAGCCACTGTAATTAATATTCCTGACACTGTTGGTTACGCAGTGCCGGAACAATTTGGGGGCTTGATTCGTAATATTATGAATAGAGTTCCCAATATTGATAAGACTATCGTTAGTGTTCACTGTCATAATGATCTGGGACTGGCCGTTGCTAATTCCCTCGCTGCCATACAAAATGGTGCACGTCAAATTGAATGCAATATTAATGGTATTGGTGAGCGGGCAGGAAATGCTGCGTTGGAAGAAATCGTTGTAGCAATGCTAATTCGTCATGATTTTTTCCAAAACTATTATCATGAGATTAAAATGGATGAAATTTATAAAACAAGCCGTTTAGTATCAAACTTAATGGGAGTACCTATACCGGTCAATAAAGCAGTGGTCGGAACTAATGCCTTTGTGCATTCTGCTGATTTTCATCAGGAAGGCATTTTTAAAAATACTGCAACTTACGAAATTATTAATGCTGACTTGATAGGCGGCAAAGCTGCCAATATGGCCTTGACAGCCCATTCCGGACGTCATGCAGTATATAATCAGTTAAAGGAATTAGGTTATTCCCTAACTGAAGAAGAGTTTGCAGAATTCTATACACGCTTTCTGGAACTGGCCGTAAGAAAAAAAGAAGTATTAAGTGATGATCTGGAAGCACTGATGAATGAAAAGATTACATATGCTCAAACAGTTTATAGTTTAGAATATTTACAGACTATTGGTGGTTCCAACAGTATACCGGCAGCGATTGTTAAACTTAGAAAAGATAATGAGATTTATGTGGAAATGCAGACCGGCAGCGGTCCGCTAGATGCTGCCTACAACGCCATCGATAAAATCACAGGTTTTCAGCCGCGTCTGGAAAACTACAATCTGCGCGGTGTTACGGAGGGGCGTGATGCCTTAGGCGAGGTATCTATCATCCTGAGATACGAAAATAAAACTGTTGTGGGACGCGGCACTTCAACAGATATTGTTGAGGCTTCCGTACGTGCATATTTGAATGGTTTAAACAAATTATTAGCCCTGCAAAAGGAGGAAGAAAATCAATGCTAGCAATTTTAGCTGGCATTTTTAATAAAAAAAGGCGTATTACTAAACGCCTTCTTGGTTTGAAGAATCCGCACTTGATTCTCCTGCAGAAGATTCTTTTGCCAGATAAGGGAAATAATCAAATAAGGGGAATTGATCAATTTCATCGTGAAATATTTCCTGACGATTCCACGGTATTTTATTATCCATCTATTTTTCACCCCGGCAGATTTTCCCTTATTATTGCCAAAGCAAAAAAAAATATTTATGGCAGTTCCAGTAATTGTCCGGGATAAACTAATGATCCTTCCAATTGATTATGCTTTTTAATCTGCTGGATATAAGTACGGATATCAATTTTGTCAGGTAGATAACGTTCAGCCAGTGTCCAAAGTGTATCTCCCTCCTCTACAATGATGGTTTGTGGAAAATGATCTTCCCCGCGAGCAATATTATTATTAAAGAAAATACTTCCCGTTACTCCCAGCCATAGAGTACAAAAGAGAATTATCTTGATTAATTTAATTACCTTTTTTTGTCTGCGCTTTCTTTTATAACTATAAGCAGCCAATGTTTTCATAATACAGCCCCCAAACATTTGTTTGGCTATAATTTAACACGAACATATGTGCGTGTCAATAGTTTTGGCAAAAAAATCCGAACGAATGTTTGCATTTAGCTGTTTTTGTGTTATAATCTTGAAAAGAGAGGTGCTAAAATATGGCTAATTTAACCCCTAGGCAGTTGCAAATTTTGGAGTTTATTAGGCAGGAAGTTAGAGAAAAAAACTATCCCCCTTCTGTACGCGAGATTGGCGAAGCAGTGGGCCTTTCTTCAAGTTCTACTGTACATGCACATCTGGCCAAACTTGAAGAAAAAGGCTTTATCCGCCGAGATCCGGCAAAACCCAGAGCCATTGAATTATTGGACGAACCATCGCCTGCTTTTGTCCCTAATGTAGTTCAAGTTCCTGTTTTGGGGCAGGTAACAGCAGGGGAACCAATATATGCAGAACAAAATATTGAAGATTATTTCCCTTTGCCCCAAGTTATGGTTCACCAGGATGAAGTTTTTTTATTACGTGTACGCGGGGATAGTATGCTAAATGCCGGCATTCTAAATGGCGATTATGTAATTGTCAGGCGGCAGGATACAGCAATAAATGGTGACATAGTGGTGGCCCTTTTGGAGGACGAAGCAACCGTTAAGCGTTTTTATAAGGAAAAAGAACATATTCGTCTTCAGCCGGAAAATGAGTTTTATGAGCCTATTTATTCTCGAGAAGTAAAAATAATCGGCAAGGTAATAGGAGTCTTTCGGCATCTGTATTAAAAAAGTGCTTTCATCAGTAGGATGAAGGCACTTTTTTAATAAAACCTTTTTATTTGATTTTTTAAATCTACATTACTTTATCACAAAAGGAACTAATGGGGCACTGCAAACATTGGGGGTTGCGCGCTTTGCAGGTATATCGTCCGTGTAAAATAAGTAAGTGGTGTGCGTCTTTCCACAACTGGCGAGGAATTATTTCATGAAGCTCTTTCTCTGTTTCCAATACTGATTTACCACTGGCTAAACCTGTACGCCTGGCCACACGAAAAACATGGGTATCAACAGCCAGAGCAGGAATGTCAAAGGCATTGGCCAAGACGACATTGGCTGTTTTTCTGCCAACTCCCGGCAGTTTTACCAACTCAGAAAATGATTGCGGTACTTTACCGTTATGTTTTGTAACAATTTCTTGTGCTGTAGCCAGGATATATTTACTTTTAGAACGGTAAAGTCCCAGTGTTTTTATTTTAGCTGCCAGCTCTTCTTCAGTTAATGTTAGTATTTCATGTGGTCCTGGATATGCAGCAAAAAGTTTTTCTGTCACTTTATTTACTTGTTTATCTGTTGATTGTGCCGAAAGTATTGTAGCAACCAGTAGCTGCCAGGGAGTGCTAAATTTAAGTTCCGTGGCAGGAGCCGGTATCTTTTGCTGAAGTATTTCTAGAATGGCTTTAGCTTTTTCTGCTCGAGACATTTTACAACTCCGTTTTTATTTTTGCACGCCGCAGACGAAGTGAATTTAGTAGGACAGATATTGATGACATGGCCATGGCTAAAGCTGCAATGGCGGGGTTTAGGCGCCCTGAGCTAGCAATGGGTATGGCTAAAATATTATAACCGAAGGCCCAAAAGAGATTTTGTTTAATTATCTTAAAGGTGGCTTTTGCTAAATTTATGGCTTTCACCACAGATGTCAAGTCACCACGGATCAATGTAATATCGGAAGTTTCAATGGCGATATCCGTTCCTGTTCCTATAGCTATGCCCACATTGGCTTGAGCCAGCGCCGGGGCATCATTAATCCCGTCGCCTACCATTGCAACCACAAGGCCTTCATCTTGCAGACGTCTTACCTCTGCCTCTTTTTCATCTGGTAAAACCTGTGCCAGAACACGTGTAATGCCAACTTTTTCAGCAATTGCTTTGGCGGTGCGCACATTATCACCGGTCAGCATTACAGTGGATAAACCACCCTTATGCAGCTGTTCAATTGCTTGGCGGCTTTCTTCTTTTACCGTGTCTGCAACGGCAATGATGCCGGCCAAATTGTTATTTACCGCCATTAGCATTGCTGTTTTTCCTTCTTCCTCCAATTGTTTTAACTTTTCTTCAACTGAAGTTAAGGAAATGTTTTTTTCTTCCATTAGCTTTCTATTACCCATGACGATTTCTTGTTGGTCAACGGTGGCAGTAATTCCTTTACCGGGGATTGCCGTAAATGAGAAAGCTTCTTTTAATGCCAGCCCCCTTTTTTCTGCTTCATTCACTATGGCTTGACCCAATGGATGTTCCGAGCCGGTTTCGCCGCTGGCTGCCAATGTTAAAAGTTCCTCTTCTTCAAAGCCATTGATCATCACCAAATCCGTTACGGAGGGTTCTCCTTTTGTGATGGTACCGGTTTTATCAAAGATAACGGTGTTAACATCGAGCAGGGTTTGCAAACTTTCTGCATCTTTAATTAAGATACCATTTTCAGCGCCTAATCCGGTGCCCACCATAATGGCTGTGGGCGTTGCCAAACCTAAAGCACAGGGACAGGCAATAACCAATACAGCAATGGCGGCAAATACTGCCCGACCAAGCGAGCCTGTACCTCCCCACAGGAGCCAGCCGGCAAAGGTAATTAAAGCAATCATGACAACCACCGGAACAAAATAACCCGTTACTTTATCGGCTAATTCTTGAATAGGAGCCTTAGATCCCTGTGCTTCTTCTACCATTTTGATTATTTGCGCCAGGAAGGTATCTTTGCCGACTTTTGTTGCTTTAAACTGTATAGTTCCGTTTTTATTGATGGTAGCTCCCACCACTGGATCGCCTGGGAATTTTTCTACCGGCAAGCTTTCGCCGGTGACCATTGATTCGTCAATGGTGGTAGTGCCTTTAACAATTTCCCCGTCAACGGGAATTTTTTCCCCCGGTCGCACTACCAGTATATCGCCCACCCTAACTCTTTCTACCGGAATTTCCTGCTCTTTACCGTCAATAATTACACGGGCAGTTTTTGCTCCTAATTCCAGTAGTTTACGAATTGCACCGGAGGTTTTACTTTTGGCAATGGCCTCCAGATAGCGTCCTAAGAGATGAAATGCCATAATCATGCTGGAGATGCCCATAAAGGAGATGGCATTAGGGAGAAAAAAGGCAGCAATTCCCCAACCGTAGGCTGAAAGTGAACCTAAAGAAATTAATACATCCATATTGGCACTACCGTGGCGGAGAGAGCGCCAAGCACCACGGTGCGTCGGCAGTCCCGCCCAAAAAACAATGGGCGTTGCAACAAATAACATAATCCAATTGTGGTGCGGGACCTGGATTTGATAGCGATATTCCAAAAACATCATGGTTTCTGTGACTAATGTGACAGCTAAAACAAAAAATAAAGTGCGCTTACGGGCCCTCATTTCTGCTTGTTGGCGTCTTTCATGTTCATCGGTATTATGCTGCTCAATTACTTCTTCGCTGCGCACGCCGTAGCCTATTTCCTCTATTACACTGATAATATCATTGCTGCTTACTATTGTACTGTCATAACTTACAGTAACCTTCTCCGCAGCAAAGTTAACAACGGCTGTCTTAACTCCATCTATTTTGCCAAGCCCCCGCTCTATGGCTGCAGCACAGGCAGCACAAGTCATACCGGTCACCGGTAAGCTTATTTTATTTTCAGCTTCTTTTGTCTCTTCAATCACTTCATAACCTAATTCAGTAATAATACGGCTTATCTCTTCCTTGCTAATTTTTTGTGGGTTGTAAGTTACGGTAAGCTTTTCGGCAGCAAAATTGACAGCAGCTTCGCTGATGCCTTCTTTTTTTTGCAGCGCCTTTTCAATGCTGTTAGCACAGGCAGCGCAGCTCATTCCGCCTACTTTTAGAGTTTCTTTTTGCAAGCTTTGTGGCTTAGACATTTAAACACCTCGCTATACCCCCACCCAGGGGGGTAGGATATAAACAAAAATAACACTTATATGTGCTTCTGTCAATTAGTTTTCACTAAATTTTAGCTTGCTATTTGATTTTTATTATGAAAGCCTGCATGTTTTCCATGCAGGCCAAATACAACTAGTAAATTGTTAAATAGTTGTCCAATTCCCATTTATGTACCTGTTTGCGATAGCGGTTCCATTCTATTGATTTTGCTTCCATAAAACGATTATAAATATGTTCTCCCAAAGTTTCTTTAATTACTTCATTCTGGGACAGCTCGTATAGAGCTGCGCCCAAATCCAAGGGTAAAGATTCAATACCCATTTCTTTACGTTCTTGTGGTGTCAAATCATAAATATTTAAATCTACAGGATCTGGTGGTTCAATTTTATTTATAATTCCGTCTAGTCCCGCTGCCAAAGTTACTGCTAGCGCCAAATATGGATTACAGGAGGGATCAGGATTGCGAATTTCAATACGAGTACTTTCACCGCGTCTGGCCGGAATACGAATAAGGGGGCTGCGATTACGTTCGCTCCAGGCGATGTAAACGGGAGCTTCGTATCCGGGAACCAGTCGCTTATAAGAATTAACCAAGGGATTTGTTATGGCACAGAAACCTTTGACATGCTTTAATATGCCACCGATATAATAGCGTGCCGTGTCTGACAATTGTGAGCGGGATTCAGGATCATAAAAAGCGTTTTGCCCATTTTTGAAAAGAGATTGATGTGTATGCATTCCGGAACCGGCAACACCGTAAATTGGTTTAGGCATAAAAGTGGCATGCAAATCATGTTGCAAAGCTATGGTCCTTACCACCAGTTTAAAGGTGGCAATATTATCTGCCGTTGTCAAAGCATCTGCATATTTAAAGGCAATTTCATGTTGCCCTGGTGCGATTTCATGATGCGAAGCCTCTATTTCAAAGCCCATTTCCTGTAATGCCAGCACCATATCCCGCCGAGCCGCTTCTCCCATATCAACGGGCAAGAAATCAAAATAACTGCCGCGGTCATTAGTGATGGTAGTAGCACGGCCGTGTGCATCCTTCTGAAAGAGAAAAAATTCCGCTTCAGGGCCTGCATACATGGTATAACCGAGAGCTGCAGCCTTGTCAATTACACGCCGCAAAGTATTACGAGGACAGCCGGCAAATGGCGTGCCGTCAGGATTGTAAATATCGCAAATTAGCCGTGCTTCCGCTACTCCTTTTTGTGTTTGCCAGGGGAAAACTGTAAAAGTACTTATATCCGGCCTTAAATACATGTCTGATTCTTCAATACGAACAAAGCCTTCAATTGAAGAACCGTCAAACATTAATTCACCGGCCAAAGCTTTTCCCAACTGCTGTACCGGTATAGTAACATTTTTTGAAATGCCTAAAACATCAACAAATTGGAGGCGAATAAATTTTATATTTAGTTCCTTTACCAATTCGAAAATTTCTTCTTTAGATTTGACCATTTTATTTCCTTTTTGGCAAAATATTTTAATCTGATTATAAAAGGATAACGCAAATTGTGTCAAGTCAGCTTTAAGCGCTTCAGTATTTCTGCCAGCGCCAATTTTTGATGTTCATAAGTAAGGCCGCCCTGCAGATATACTTCAAAGGGGGGACGCAATGGGGCATCGGCGGTAAATTCACTACTGGCACCCTGGACAAAGGTTCCGGCAGCCATAATAATTTCATCTTGATAGCCTATCATTGGAGCCGGCTGCGGTGCTACATAACTTTCTATCGGCGAAACGGCTTGTACAGCCAGGCAAAATTGCTCCAATAACTCCCTTTCTCCCATACGGATAGCCTGTACAATATCTCCCCGCGCCTCATTGGCTTTTGGACTCACTTGGAATCCTAAATGTTCAAAAAGCGCTGCTGCCAGCACCATGCCTTTTAAGGCTTGGCTAACTTGATGCGGTGCTAAAAAAAGACCTTGATAATAAAGACGTTTTACGTTCCCCATAGCACCTAAATCACTGCCTAATCCCGGCGCCGTTAAGCGCCAGGAAACCTTTTCCACCAAGTCAGCTCTTCCAACCACATATCCACCGCTTGGAGCTATTCCTGCTCCAGGATTTTTAATTAATGAACCAGCACAAAGGTCGACACCAACATGGCAAGGTTCAATTGTTTCCACAAACTCGCCATAACAATTATCAACAAAAATTATGGCTGCCGGCTGCCGGGTTTTAACAGCTCTGACAATTTCGGCAATATACTCTGTTCTTAGTGAGCGTCGGCTGGCATAACCGCGCGATCGCTGTATTAATATCACATCTGCCGGCTCTGCCAAAATTTTATCCAATTCTTCATCGTTGACACCATCTGTAAAATCTGCTTCGGTATAAGATATATTAAAATCTGCTAAACAGCCAAAGCAATGGGAATTTAAGCCCAGTGCTTTCTGTAAAGTATCATAAGGCCTGCCGGTGAGTGATACCAATCTGTTTCCAGGTTTAAGAATACCATAAAGAGAAGCGGCAATTGCATGGGTTCCCGAGACAAAGTGGGGTCTGACCAGTCCTGCCTCTCCGCCAAAAACCAAAGCATAAAGACTGTCTAATTTTTCTCGCCCTAAATCATTGTAGCCATAACCTGTTGACTCGGTAAAACACATTTCATCAATTTGAAGTTTGCGAAAAGCTTCTAAAACACGCGCCTGATTGATAAGTGCTGTTTTCTCTATTGCTTTAAATTGTGGTTTGAGTTTTTCTTCCAGCATGTCAATTAAATGGAGCTGCTGTTGTAAAGTTTCATACATCCTTTTTCAACCTTTCCTATTAATAAAAAAATTTCCTTTCCGCTTTTTTATTTTAGCAGAAAGGAATTTGGACAGCAATTTATGTTTTATTTATTAATTATGCTGCCACAATTTTAATTCTGAATCTTCCTGATCAAGGGGAGAGAAATCTTCTCGTGTCAGCAGCATTAATTCTTCACGGCTGTAAAGATGGCGGTTAACTAATCTTAAAGCCTGCCGGCGGATGGCTTTTTCAATCAGGTTGCGTACCAAGCGGGCATTGCTGAAATTTGTTTTGCTTGTTTTCAACTGCTCTCGCAGATATTCACTTAAAAACTCTTTGGCACCAATCGATAACTGATATTGTCTTTCTGCCACCATTTTGTGTGCTATCTCCAGCAGCTCTTCACAGCTATAATCGGGAAACTGCAAATGAATAGGAAAACGGGATCGTAAACCGGGATTGGTCCGTAAAAATTTTTCCATTTCCCGTTCATAGCCGGCCAGGATCACAATCAGGTTATTTTTGTGATCTTCCATGGCTTTAACAAGAGTGTCAATGGCTTCTTTGCCAAAATCCTTTTCCCCGCCCCGGGCCAAGGAATATGCTTCATCAATAAAAAGAATACCTCCCATGGCCTTTTTGATTTGCTCACGGCATTTTTGTGCAGTATGGCCAATATATTCGCCTACTATGTCTGCTCTTTCCACTTCTATTAGATGTCCTTTGGGTAGGACTTTTAGTTCTGCCAACATTTTTCCTAGGATACGGGCCACAGTGGTTTTACCTGTGCCGGGATTTCCTTTAAAAATCATATGTAAGACCAAGCTTTCAGTTTTTAAGCGAAACTGTTCTCTCCTGCGGCAAATTTCAACATAGGCATGTATTTCTTTTACTAACTCCTTAACCTTATTTAATCCCACCAGCTGATCGAGCTCACTAACCAGCTGCTGTATATTTTTGCCTGATTCCGTGGCATATAATGTTTCCTTGTTTGGCTCCATTGCTTGTATTGTTTTCGTCACAGTTTCTTTGCGAACTTCCCGGCTTTGTTTTAGTTTTTTATTTTCCAGCGAGTAGGTTAAACTAAACCGGGTGGTTTGCTTCATACATTTCCCTCCATAGAAACATTATATGCAGGGGCCTTTAAATTGCAATAAAAAAAGCTGTTAAAACAGCTTCTTTTACTACTAGCATTATTTTTTATACAAATAAGAATATGAGCATTGGTGTTGAATTATTCTTCCGGCTGATTTAAATTTAAATTTCGATAAGGAATAATGGTGGATATGGCATGCTTATATATCAATTGCTGTTTATTATCTGCATTTAGCAGGATGGTAAAATTATCAAAACTACGTACTGTACCTTTAATCTGATAACCGTTTATGAGAAAAACTGTGAGCATTGCATCTTCTTTCCGTGCAATATTTAAAAAATTATCCTGTAAATTGACAGGAGCTTTGTTCATGCCAATCCCCTCCAATATATATATATATATGCTATCATACCTTATTCTCTATTTATTGGAAATATCCTGCCTAAGGCGCAGAAAAATATTTTCTGCGGCCTCATTGGGATTTATATTATCCATCCTTATCCAAGTGGCTTCCTTTTCACGGCGGAACCAAGTTAATTGTCTTTTGGCAAAACGGCGGGTTTCACGTTTTATTTGTTCTATTGCTTCTGCCAGCGGCAGCTGACCAAGTAAATAAGAAACTATTTGTTTGTAGCCTAAACTTTGCATAGCCTTAGCATTTGGCGGAACTCCTTTGGCTAAAAGACGCTGTACTTCCAGGACAAAGCCATCAGCTATCATTTTATCTACGCGTTTTTCAATTCGTTTGTATAATAATTCACGTTCCATGGTGAGGATGAATTGTTTCGCTTGATAGACAGGACGTTGCGGTGTTTGAAGTACTTGTTCTGAAATGGGCTTTTTACTCTGCTTATATACTTCCAGAGCGCGTATAATCCGGCGCAAATCATTGGGATGTATTTTTTTTGCTGCCTGAGGGTCAACGGCAAGGAGTCTTTGGTATAGTGCTTGGCTCCCTTCCCTTTTGGCTATGGCGCGTAATTTTTGCCTCAGAGCATGATTTACTCCGCTTTCACTAAAGGCAAAACCCCACACAACTGCCCTAATATAAAGGCCTGTTCCTCCCACCAATATCGGTATTTTACCACGGGTCGTTATATTATCTATGGCAGCCATTGCATCTTTTTGGAAGTCTGCCACGGTGTAATTTTCACCGGGATCTTTAATATCAAGCAAATGATGTGGAATCTGGCGGCGTTCTGCTGCTGTCGGTTTTGCAGAGCCAATATCAAGGCCTTTATAGACCTGAACTGAGTCGGCAGAAATTATTTCCGCATCAATTTTTTGAGCAAGTGCCAATGCTACAGCAGATTTACCGACGGCTGTAGGGCCGGCAATAACAATTAATTTCTTCATATTTTATCCCCTCCGGAAGTTCCTTGCCACTGTCTCGGCCGTAATAACCATGACAGTAGGGCGACCGTGAGGGCAGGTATAAGGATCCGCCGTAGCGGCTAGGTTTGTCAGCAAAGCCGCCATCTCTTTTTTCTCCAGTGACTGATTGGCTTTAATGGCCCCTTTACATGCCATCATCTGCATTGTCTTTTCAAACAAAGATACGTTTTCTTGTTCCAAATTCGGTTGTGTCAGTAGTTCCACTAATTCCTGTTGTTTGATCTGATCTTTAATGTATAAAGGCATTGAACGGAGTATAAAGGTATTATTACCAAATGTTTCAAAATTTAATCCTAATTGAGCCAGAGACTTGAGGTTTTTTTGTAATACCGCTGTAGTTACTACATCCAATGTATAAGTTTGCGGCAATATTTCCTGAACCGGTAATTTTCCCGTTGATAAATCTTTTTTAATCATATCATATAAAATTCGTTCATGGGCAGCGTGCTGGTCAATAAGATAAAGGTCTCCTACTTCCGACTGGGCAAGTATGTAAGTGGCAAGATATTGCCCCACCGGTGTTAATTGTGGGAAGTTTCTTGAAACAAAACTTGCCGGTGGATCAATTATTTCTGACGGCATCCGATCAGTTTCAGTCATAAACATTTCTGTCGGATTTTCTTTTGGGGGAGTAATGTCCAGTCGTGTTTGATAAGTATTTTCTTTATTGAAAAATAAGCCTTGGCGAAAAAGGCCTGCCGCTGTTTCTTTTGCTGTCTGTTGGTGGGTTGGCAAAGCCATCTCTCCCACAAGCGATGCTCCCTGTAAGGTAGATTTGACTCCTGCCAATAATTGTCGGTAGATGCTCCTTTCCTGAGAAAAACGAACTTCTCGCTTTGTCGGGTGAACATTTACGTCCACAAGCTCCGGGTTTATCTGCAGCATAATTATGGCTACAGGAAAGCGATGGCGGGGTAAAAGTGTATGGTAAGCAGTTTGCAGCGCATCTGCGAGTAGCGGTGAACGCACAGACCTGCCATTAACGTAGAAATATTGTAAGTTACGATTAGAACGGCTTAGAGCCGGTTTGGCTACAAAACCGCGCAATGTCAGCAGTGAGCCCTCCCAATGCAATGGAATTAGTTGGCGTAAATTTTGCTGTCCTAAAACCTGTGCTATGGTATCTTCCATTTTGCCTGTACCCGGTGTTGCCAGTTTTATTTTATCGTTAACTGTTAGGGTAAAAGCAACTTGCGGCCAAGCTACGGCAATGCGCTGCACAATGTCAGTTACTCGTGCGGTTTCTGCAGCTGCACTTTTCATAAATTTAAGACGTGCCGGAGTATTATAAAATAATTTTTCCACTTTAACGTCTGTTCCTTGTGGAGAGCCGGCTTCTTCAAGACGAATGGTTTTGCCCCCGTGAACAATTATTTCTGTGCCGACCGGATCTTCACTGCGTCTTGTTACAAGCCGGAAATGGCTGACGGAGGCAATACTGGGTAGGGCTTCTCCGCGAAAACCTAAAGTATGGATTGTAGAAAGATCATCCGCCGATTTAATCTTACTGGTGGCATGACGTTGCAGGGAAAGCGGCACGTCTTCTGCGGCCATGCCGCAGCCATCGTCTACTACGCGTATCAATTCTAAACCGCCTTCTTTAAGCGTAATATTAATATGTTTTGCTCCGGCATCCAGTGCATTTTCAACCAATTCTTTAACAACGGCAGCGGGGCGCTCAATCACTTCGCCGGCAGCAATTTTGTTGGCTGTAACCTCATCTAGAATGTGTATTTTATTCATTTTCTTCCTCTCCTTTGAGAGCTTGCTGCAGTGCATAAAGTAATTGCATAGCCTCAACGGGGGTGGTTGTCATCAGGTCAACTTTGGCAATTTTATTTAATTCTTCGGTTACTCTGTGGTCTAGAGCAAACAAGCTTAATTGCTGGTTTTTTTCAGCAGCCGGGGCTGCCTGACGCTCTGCCTCCACCGGCTCTTCCAATGAGTGCAGGATTTCTTTTGCCCTGGTCAGCACTGCTTTTGGTAAACCGGCCAGGCGGGCCACCTGAATACCGTAACTGTGATCCGCAGTGCCGTAAACCAGTTTATGCAAAAATATGATATCTTCCCCTCGTTCTTTTACTGCTGTCGTCATATTCTGAACCACGGGGAAAGCAGAAGCTAAATCAACTAATTCATGATAGTGTGTGGCAAAAAGTGTGCGGGCTTTAATTTTTTGACACAGATATTCTACCACTGCCCGAGCTATACTGATCCCGTCAAAAGTGCTAGTACCTCTTCCCACCTCATCCAAAATAACAAGGCTTCTTTTTGTTGCACTACTTAAAATATTGGCTACTTCACTCATTTCCACCATAAATGTACTTTGACCGCCAACCAAATCGTCGGCTGCGCCTATTCTGGTAAAGATGCGATCTACCAAGCCGATTGAAGCTTGGCGTGCAGGAACAAAACTTCCTATTTGTGCCATTAATACAATTAGTGCCACCTGCCGCATATATGTTGACTTGCCGGCCATATTAGGGCCAGTTATGAGAATAACTTGCCGTTTTTCATCTAATAAAGTATCGTTGGGTACAAATAATTCGTCCTGCATCACTTTTTCTACTACCGGATGGCGGCCTTCTTTAATTTCTATTCTACTGCTTAAATCGATTTGTGGTCTTACATATCTATTAATTCTAGCTGTTTTTGCCAGTGATAAATAAACATCTATTTCTGCCACCACAGCGGCAGCAGTCTGTATTTCCAGTGTATATGCTGCTACTTTTTCCCGCACAGCGAGAAAAAGTTCATATTCTAAAGCAATAATTTTTTCCTCTGCTCCCAGTACGGCATTTTCATATTCTTTCAATTCCTGTGTAATGTACCGCTCGGCATTGGCTAAAGTTTGTTTGCGTATATAATCTTCCGGTACTAAGTGGACATTTGTGCGTGTTACTTCAATATAGTATCCAAACACTTTGTTGTAGCCAACTTTGAGAGATTTTATGCCGGTCCTTTCCCTTTCCCGCAGTTCTATTTCTAAAATACTGCTGCGTCCTTTTTTTGTATACTCGCGCAGCCGATCCAATTCAGCATTAAAGCCAGAGCGAATTAACCCACCTTCTTTTAAAGTCTGCGGTGGGTCATCAGCCAAAGAATTTTGCAGGTAAGATGTGAGTTCTTCCAACTGCGGGAGCCTGACAGCAAGCTTTTGCATACAGCTGCCGCCCGTCATTAGTGCTTGTCTGATTTCAGGCAGTACAGCCAGTGTTGAGCATAAAGCAATAAGGTCGCGTGCATTGGCATTTTCATTATGTACGCGCCCCAGCAATCTTTCTAAATCATAAACTTTTTCCAGTAGGTTTGTTAACTGTTCACCCAAAGCAAAATTATTAAAAAATTCTTCTACCGCATCTAAACGCTCTTCAATTCTATCCGGATCAAGTAGTGGCTGCTCCAACCAGCGTTTTAGTAATCGCGCTCCCAGAGCAGTTCGTGTTTTATCCAATACCCAGAGTAAGGAACCGTACCTGCTTTCTTCCCGTATGGTACGAGTTAGTTCTAAATTACGGCGTGTAGCTGCATCTAAGACCATGAAGCCATGTGGATCATAATAAGTTGGTTTTTGCAAATGGGTTAGTTCTCTTTGTTGAGTGTTATGCAAATAAGTAATGACTGCTCCGGCTGCAGTCAAAGCATACTGCAGATTATTGTCCGTCAGATATTTTATATAGCTTTCACCAAATTGTTTAAGAAGGACTTGTCGTGCATTTTGGGGTTTAAAGTCGCTATCCGGGCAGTTATTTAAAAGTACACGCTGCTGTATGCGCTGCAGAGCTTGCTGTAAATTTTTATTTTGTTCTGCTTCTTTATTAATTAAAATTTCTGTAGGCTGCAGTCGTGCCAATTCGTCTATCAGCAGCTGGCCTGAGCTGCTGCCTAAAGCTTGAGTGATGTTGAACTGACCTGTGGACACATCGACTGCCGCCAACCCTACTCCACCGCTTGTCAGATGGACTGCAACCAAATAATTGTTGCTTTTTTCGTCTAATAATGAAGATTCTGTAACGGTACCGGGGGTAATCACCTGCACTACTTCGCGTTTTACTATTCCTTTAGACAGTTTCGGATCTTCTACCTGTTCACAGATTGCAACTTTATAACCTCGGTCAATTAATTTTCCTAAATACGAATTAAGGGCATGGTAGGGAAATCCCGCCATGGGAACTTCTTTGTCACGGGAAGTAAGGACTATTTCCAGCTCGCGGGCGGCAATTTTAGCATCCTCAAAAAACATTTCATAGAAATCACCAACCCGAAACAAAAGGATTTTATCCTGGTTTTCGGCTTTGATCTTTTTATATTGTTGAATCATCGGCGTCTCTTTTTTCAAGCTAGCTCCTCCCCAATAAACTCCATGTTCTGGCTTCAGTAATTTCCACAGTAATGAGTTTGCCGGGTTCAATATTTTCTCCGGTAAAATTCACCACTTTATTTGTGCGAGTTCTTCCGGTAAAGACAGTGGGATCTGTCTTGCTTGGTCCTTCCGCCAATACTTCAACCTTCTGCCCCACTAATTTTTTGTTGTGGCGCAAACTATGCTTATTCTGCAGGGCCAAAAGGCGCTGGAAACGTTCTTTTTTTATCTCATCACTAATTTGGTCAGGCATTTCGGCTGCGGGTGTTCCTGAGCGGGGAGAGTAAAGAAAGGTAAAAGCGGCGTCATAGCTTACTTGATCTACTAAATCCAGTGTAGCCGCAAAATCCTCTTCTGTTTCGCCCGGAAACCCGACAATTATATCTGTGGTAAGTGCACAGTCTGGCTCATGTTGGCGAATCATTTCCACTAACTGTAAATAATGCTCGCGTGTGTAACCTCTGTTCATTAGTTTTAAAATACGATTACTTCCTGCCTGCACAGGCAGATGTATATGTTCACAAATATTTTTTCCGTCAGCTATTGTACGGGCTAATTTTTCTGTAAAATCACGTGGGTGTGATGTCGTAAAGCGTATGCGTTTAATACCGGTTTCCTGATCAACCCGTGCCAGTAAGTCGGCAAAGTCCACTTGTTTAGCCAAGTCTTTACCATAGGAATTAACATTCTGACCCAACAAAGTTACTTCCAAGTAGCCGTTTTCTGCCAAAGTCTTTATTTCCCGGATAATTTCTTCCGGCAAGCGGCTGCGTTCTCGTCCCCGGACATAGGGGACAATACAGTATGAGCAGAAATTATTGCAGCCATAAGTAATATTAACCCAGGCCTTAAATTTATCGGTTCTACGCACCGGTAAACCTTCTACAATCTTACCTTCCTCTGCCCGGAGTGCCACTACAGTCTCTTCACTGTCAAGAGCCTGCTGTAGCAGGTCGGGAAATGAAGCAATATTATGGGTGCCGAAAATTAAATCAACAAAGGGAAAATTTTTCCTAATATAGTTGGCAACTTTTTCCTGCTGTACCATACAGCCACAAATAGCTATGGTTAAATGGGGCTTTTTTTCTTTTAACTGCCCTAATTTTCCTATTCTCCCCAATACTTTTGCTTCGGCTTTTTCCCGTACAGCGCAGGTATTCATTATGATTAAATCGGCTTCTGCTACATCTTCCGTTTCTTCATATCCCAATTCGTCAAGAAAACCGCGGATTGTTTCTGCATCTCTTTCATTCATCTGACAACCAAAAACAGTCATTGTATATTTTTTTTGCATTTACTCCACTCCTTACAAGGGGACGAGTGTTCATCAAATAGTTTTTAGGCTTTGTCACTAATATGTTATCATTGTAATATAATTTGTGCCAAATGCAAAGCGCCAATCATAACTGGGAGAATGTTTGCGTAAGTTATACAAAAAGATGACAAGGGCTTTTAAGCTGCCCCTGTCATCTTTTTATTAATGTGTTTGAATTTCTTCTAATTCCGCCAATGGTACAGTCATGGTACGACAAGTGCCCATTACTGTGACATAAGCAGAATTTTCTTCAATACTTTCCAACCACACGGGTTTGCCTTGATAATAGACTTCGATTTTATCCGGTGAATTAATAATCTGTTTAGCTCTTGTTTTGTCCATGCTATCAACTCCTTTTTTATAGTATGAGTTGCCAGCAGGCTACTTTATGTATATCCTATACTTTTATTATATCAGCAACTTGCGCCTTGTTGGCAGCTAATAAAATTTGTGGCGTTGCCTTTACTAAGGATGTTTCAGACCCACCGCCAGTGTATACAAAGGGTAAAGAAAAAATACCTTTATCCATTAAATACAGGGCAGGAAAGCCAAAAGAGGGTGTACCGCCACAGGGATAACCGGTATATTCTAAAATTTCAGCTGCATTAGCCATACGCATTTTTTTTACTCCCAACAGTTGGGCAACTTTTTTAAAGGAGACGCGGTCCTCTCCTCGTACAATAGCTACGGCAAATTCTTTATTTGGTCCGAGCAAACAGATATTTTTAACAAAATAAGTAGGTGGGGCACCAACTGCAGCCGCAGCATCAGCTACTGAATGACAACTTACATCAAAACTTAAATGCTCTACAGCCAGCTGATGTTTTTGAATATAGGCCTTTAATTTATTTTCATACGTCATTACGGTTTAATGCTCCTTTATGATTTCGCGTAAGGCTTGTATCATGGTTTCAATTTCCTCCATGGTATTTTGCCAGCCAAAGGAAAAACGCAGCGTGCCTACAGGAAAGGACCCAATAGTATGATGTGCCAGTGGTGCACAATGCAGACCGGAGCGTGTCATAATACCATAACCCTGCTCCAGCATAAAGCTTAAATCACCATTATCGATGCCTTCCATATTGATGGAAACGGTGGCGGTAGTGAGATTCGGGTCTTTTGTACCATAGATATGAATACCAGGCAAGCCACTAATTCCGTCTAAAAAAGCTGCCGTCAAATTTCTTTTTTTCTCTTTAATTGCAGTCAACCCGACCTGATTAATAATTTTTATACCGGCTGCCAAGCCGGCAATACCGGGGGCATTTTGTGTTCCACTTTCAAATTTATCCGGTAAAAATTGTGGTTGATTTTCATCTTCAGAGCGGCTGCCGGTACCTCCTTCCACCAAGGAATTAGTTGCAAGCAACGCACGTTCACTTAAGCAGAGTCCGCCTATCCCCGGAGGTCCCAAAAGCCCTTTATGTCCGGTAAAAGCCAGGTAATCACACCGTAAATCCTGAAAATCAACTTTTTCAGTACCGGCAGTTTGGGCTGCATCTATACAATATAAAGTATCTGTTTTGGCCAGGATTTCTCCCACTTCGTAGACCGGTAAGAGAGTACCGGTTACATTGGAAGCATGGGTAAGTACAACTAATTTTGTATTAGGTTTTAAAGCCCGGCGCACTTGCAAAGGATCCATGGTACCGTCAGCATTGCAGGGTAAACGTTCCACCTGAATGCCCTGTTCTGCCGCCAGGCGTGTTAAAGGCCGTACCACGGCATTATGTTCCATAGAAGAAATAAGGACATGGTCGCCGGAGGTAAGCACTCCTTTGAGGACCAAATTTAGTGAATACGTAACACTGGGAGTAAAAACAACTTGTTCCGGCTGGGGAACATGAAAAAAATCTGCCAGGAGCACTCGTGTTTCATACACCATGCGGGCAGCCTCCAAAGAACGACGATAGCCGCCCCGCCCGGGGTTACAACCAATGTTTTGCAGATAGTTGGTCATAGCTTCTGCCACTTGCGGCGGACGAGGGTAAGAGGTGGCAGCATGGTCTGCATATATTTCTTTCATTGTTGACCTCCTGAAGAAAAATAAGTACGTATAAAGGTAATAAAAGCTTTGGCTGCAGGTGTCTGTATGCGTTTAGCATGTGTAACAAGATAAAAATTGCGTTTAAGCTGTATGTTCCGGAGCGGGCGAACAGCCAACATATTAAACTGCAAATAGTCTTCCACCACTAAACGGGAAATAATAGTTATCCCAAGCCCGCGGCGAACAGCTTGCTTTATGGTTTCCTGATTGTCAAAAATCTGCAATTGAAAAGAATTAATGCTAAGCCCTACTTGCTGCAGCTCTTGTTCCAAGAGAGAACGTGTCCCGGAACCTTCTTCGCGTAGAAGCAGTTTATAGTTGGCTAAATCCTGCAGTGTTAGTTCTTCTTTAGCCAATAAATCAGCATAAGCCGGCAGCTGTGGAATAGCCACCACCATTTTATCTTCCACTAAAGGTTCGTACTTTAATTGTGGAATTTTTATTTTTTCCCCCACTACTCCCAAGGGGTAATTGTAGCGAAAAACTTCTTCACAAACAGTGCGTGAGTTTTTTTGATAAAGACGGATATTAACAGGACCGTACTGCTGCAGAAAAAGTGTCAGAGTTTCCGGCAGTAAATACTGACAGGGTACTGAGCTGGCGGCAATTTCCAAATGCTCATCCTTTACCTTTTCTGAGTTTAACTCCTTCAAAGCATTGGTACGCATGTCCAGCATATCCCTGGCATAGCGGTAAAGTATTTCTCCCGCTTGTGTTAACATTAATTCACTTTTGCCGCGGTCAAAAAGCGGAGTATCAAGTTCTTTTTCCAGTGCTTTAACATGGCTGCTGATGGTAGGCTGGCTTAAATAAAGATGTTCCGCCGCCCGAGAAAAAGAACGAAGAGCAGCAACCATTACAAATGCTTCTAACTGATAAAATTCCATTGATTACACCTTTTCCCTTTTTGGTTGTTTTATATTGTTCGTAATTGGCAAGCATAACTCCTGCCATAAACTTAACTTCTATAATTCTATCGGCTTTAATTACATTATTGCCTATTGATATAATCTATAATTTTTATTTATGTTATTGATAATTGTTCCTTCTTATCCGCCTTGTAACTTTTGCTACTGCTTGATAAGATAGTATTGGTATTTTTAGCAGCAGAAGCTGTGATTGTGTTTTTTGAAGCGAGGGATAAGATGAACGATTATTATGTAGCAACCTTTTATTCAACTTCGCAGGCTCTGCGCTTTGAAAAAATTATGAAAAGCAATGGTCAGCAGGTAACCATGATACCGGTTCCCCGCATAATTTCCTCTTCCTGCGGCATTGCAGCACGCTTCGCAAAGTCACAATGGCCTGTAGTAGAATCATTACTGACTACCGGTACCGGCGATGCGGAAGAGGTATATTTTTTTACTACTAAGGGAAAAGAGCTTTATGCCGAGCGTATCTGGCACAAATAAACGGCCTGTACTTTTCAAGCATCTTGACTACACAAAAAGATCTGCTTATGGTAAAATATAAAAGATGTTAAACAAGGAGTTGGTCAGATGCTCCAGGCTGTACATGTTGCCGATTTGTTTTTTAAAATACTTAATTGGGCATTATTTTTGCGTGTAATTTTATCTTGGCTGCCCCATGATCCTAATCAGCCGCTTATTCGTATTCTCTATGATGGTACGGAGCCCATGCTGGCGCCATTTCGACGTATAATACCACGTACCCCTTTACCTATTGATTTCTCTCCCATTTTAGCCTTTTTCGTTTTAAACCTTATTCGCGAAGTTGTTATTCAAGCATTATTAAGCATTTAATATATCTCAAGTTTTAAAAACAAGCAGGCAATCTGTCTGCTTGCTTTTTTTATTTAGTCTGGCTGATGGCCTTGAAAAAGTGTAGCCCGACAAAGTATTCTTTCACCGAAACGGTCTTTTAGCATATCGGTTGCTTTAGTAAGGCGGTTTAAGCGCTCCGTTTCGTCGGCCCAAAGAGTCAATTGACTTCCTTTTTCCTTTAATTGGAGTTTAGAAACGGCAATGCCTAGTAAACGTACTTTGCGCCAAGACTCAAAATGTGTTTGATATAATTGCAGTGCAGTACGGTAAATGATTTCTGTTAAACAAGTTGCTTCCTGCAGCGTATAGGAACGAGTAGAACTGACAAAATTCTGATCCTTAACAGTCAAAGTAATTGTTCGCCCCAGATAGCCTCCCCGGCGTAGACGACGCCCTACACGTTCACTTAAGTCCAGGAGTACACGTGCTACTTCTTCAGGTTTATCAATATCCCGCGGCAATGTTATAGAATGACCAATAGACTTGGCAGTATCAAAAACATACGGATCTACCGGTGAGTCATCAATGCCGTTGGCTAATTGAGATAAGATTTCTCCCATAATGCCAAAACGACTTACAAGTAGGCGTTTTGGCATTGCCGCCAACTGTCCAATGGTTTTAATGCCCATTTCTCTTAATGCAGGTGCTATTTTCTTGCCTACACCTACCATTTCTTCTACTGGTAAAGGCCAAAGTACCGAGGGAATATCTCTCTGCCGCAAAACTGTAAAACCACGGGGTTTTTGCCTTTCTGATGCCATTTTGGCTAAGAATTTATTGGCGGCTATTCCCACTGAACAGGGAATTTTCAGCTCCTTGGCAATTCTTTTTTGGAGCATTTGGCCGATTTCTTCTGCGGAGCCAAACAAACGTTCAGAGCCTGTAACATCCAGCCAGGCTTCATCAATGGAAAAAGGCTCCACCAAAGGGGTATACTCTTTAAGAATGGCGAATATTTTTTTAGAATATGAAGTATAAAGGCTGTGATCAGGCGGGACAAATATTCCCTGAGGGCATAATTTTTTGGCCTGCCAGACAGGAATAGCTGTTTTTACACCATACTTTCTAGCCTCATATGAAGCGGTGAGGATAATTCCATGGCGTTTTTGAGGGTCTCCTGCAACAAGTAGCGGTTTACCACGCCAGCCAGGATTTTGCGCTTGGTGGCAGGAAGCAAAAAATGCATTCATGTCCACATGAATAATGGAACGCATTATTATCACCCCGAACTTATGTTCGCTGCCATCTTTAGTATAACAAAAAGCTCGGCCGGCGCCAAGCTTTTAATTTCTAGCTTTATTCTATTGAACTGCCTTCGGCGGGAATTTCTGCCGTCCCGACTCTATATTCGGCTGGGACAGCCTTATATGTATCTTGGGAAATTTTCTCCCTGCGTTCCTCTTTCCCATTAAGAAAAACAGCTCGCCATACTGTGGCCCGGTAGCCTGGCTGTCCTGCCCTAATTAACTCTTTTTTGCCTTTGGGCAAACTGTCCGTTTCAATAATTTTTTCTCCGGCAGGAATTTTTTGCACATTGCTGGTATATACCCTCACTTCCTGACCTGGAATTTTAGTTCCGTATAAAGCTACTGTTATTTTATTGTTATCAATAAAAGTTCGCAGCCACAAAGCATGAGAACGAGAATTTTTAAATTTCAGGTCGATGCTGCCGTAAGCTACGGTTGCATCTAAACCGGGCGGCAAATAGTTTACGGCTAAGCCATGGTTTCTACGTTCAATAATTTCCAGATCAGCCAATAATACTGCATTGTAAAGAGTAGAAGATACCTGGCAAATGCCGCCGCCAATACCATCAACCAATCTGCCGTTGACAATTACAGGTGCAGCACGGTAACCCCTGGCAGCAGTTGCATTACCTACCGTATCATTAAAGGAAAAAACCGTATTGGGTAAAATCAAGGCTTTGTCTAAAGCTGCGGCCGCCAAGCGAATATTATGGGCACGATTAGCATTAGCAGTTGAAAACACGGTCGAAAAAGATGCGATTTCTTCCGTAATGCCCAGAGAATCCAAATACTCGGCTGTAATTTCTGCCTTTATTTCTAACATGGGCACTTCAACGCTGATCGGTGCAAAAAAAGATTTTACCGATTCCAGTACAATTCTGTATGTTTCCTGCACGTCTATTGTTCTGCCGGGCTTATCAGCTTCAATTTCGACTTTTTTTCGGTCAGCAGAAAGCTTAAAAGAAGCATTAACTGCAGCTTCTTCTGTGGAGATAGCTATTTCTTTTAGGGTGTTTTGAAATTTTGTCTGATCTATCTGTATGCAGGGCGAAATAGTAGCTTTTTTACGGGCCAGCTGTAAACGTTGGGGGTAGCGGAAAAGATGTAAAAGCTTTCTACCGACTAGGTAAGCAGATTCAATAGTCTTGTTTAAATCAACCGTTATTCCCAGCTCTGCGAAAGTTTTCCTATACACTTGTTCATTGATTTGCAACTCCACCAAATTTTGCGCAAAATTGTTTTTTAGCAATTCGTCTTCCAACAGCTGCCTGGCAGTTTCTTTTGTTAACCCACCTACATTGATTGTGTCAATATTTATCCCGGCATAAATTCGGTCACGATGATAATAATAATCTAGGCCTGAAGCAAAAAATAAAAATACAGCTACTAAAGATAAGATTATTACCCGGTGTGGCAGTTGTTTTTTTTGCCCTTCCACTAAAATCCCGCCTTAATCTCAATTTACGTTATCATTATATGGAAATAGGGCAGAATTATGTTTTGTATTGGCATAAATTACCGTAATATTAATCAGTGAAGCCGGAAATAATAGAGATGAACCTCACAGATGCTGAAAGTTGTATCTAAACTGTAAAAGTTTACATGCAACAAACAAACGCCTCTGTGAGGTTCATTTTTATTTTTATCTTTAGCAACTTAAATAAATAAATGATAATCAGAGGAGATTCTAAATTCTTTTGATCTTATGCATAAATTTTTTAAAGCTTTGGTATCTGGCGGCGTTTAAGCCCGAAGCACCTAAATCACGTGCCGACCCCATTTCTTTTCCGTGGAAATCGGAACCACCGGTAATTAGCAGTCCAGGTTCCTGGGCTAAAGATAAATATTTTTTTTCTGCTGCATTTGAATGATCTGGATGAAATACTTCTATGCCGTGTAAACCATATTTGATAAATAGGGCCAACAAATGATCTTTTTTTGCCAAGCCCGGATGTGCCCAGCATGCTGCTCCCCCGGCAGCCCGGATGGTAGCAATGGCTTCTTGCGGAGTAATTTTATATCTTTTCACATAAGCCGGTTGACCTTTATCCAGCAGTGTAGCAAATACTTCCGGAACATTTTTCCGATACCCTTTTTTTACAAGCAATCTCGCTATGTGTGCCCTGCCTGGAGCAGCATTTCCTGCCTCTTGCAAAATTTCTTCCATCGTTATTTGATAATCCATTTTCTTTAAAACGGCAACTATTTTTTCCGTGCGTTCAAATCGGCTTTCACGCAGCCTTGACAGCAATGTAAAAAGTGAAACGGCATCAGGGTCTATGCCGAAACCTAACAGGTGAATTTCACTGTCTTCGTACTCTGTACTTAATTCTATTCCCGGCCAAACTTCAATGCCAACTTTTTCACCGGTAAGCTGCGCCTCCTTAATACCGTCCACTGTGTCATGATCTGTTACAGCCAGGGCCTGCAGCCCTTTACGAGCAGCCAGCTTTACCACTTCTTCTGGAGAGTATAGACCATCACTGGCAGTTGTGTGCACATGCAGATCAGCCACAATTGTCAAAATATAACTTCCTCCTTTGGCAGTGTACTACGGACAATCCTTAATAAGTTTTCCCCTGCTATTTTTTTTACTTCATTTTTGCTAAAGCCGCGTTCTAATAAACCATGAAGCAAAAGCGGCATTTTGCTGACATCACTTAATTCTTCCACAGTATTTTTTATGCCGTCGTAGTCTGCGCCAATGGCTAAAATGTCTGTTCCAAAATGTTCAGCAATATAACAGAAATGATCCAACAAATCTGCAAGAGTTGCCGGTCCTTCATCCACTATAAAATCGGGAAAAACGGTTAGTCCTACAACTCCTCCGTGATCGCGCAACGCCTTTAATTGTTCATCAGATAGATTGCGCGGGTGGGAGCAAAGTGCAGCTGCATTGGCATGTGAAATAACAACAGGTTTTGTTGAAGTTTCCAGGAGGTCAAAAAAGCCTCGTGGCGCCAGATGCGCTCCATCTACAATTATTCCCAGGCGGTTCATTTCCTGCACCATTGTTTTTCCAAGTTTAGTTAGCCCTCCGGCAGCTTTACCTACGCTTACTCCGTCGGCTAAGCCGTTCCTTTGGTTCCATGTCAACCCAACGCCGCGCAAGCCAAGACGGAAAAAAATCTGCAAAATTTCTACTCCTGCTTCCAGGGCTTCAGCACCCTCCAGACTCATTAGTGCCGCCAACTTTTGCTGCTTTATGGCTTCTGCCAAATCCTGTTGCGTACGAATAACTTTTATCTGATCGCCATTTTTTTTCATTTCAGAAAGAAAATGTTCCATTAATTGCAGCGTTCGCTGCAGTGCTTGGAAGGGCTTAAATTCCGGTTCAACAAACAAGGCAAAAAACTGTAAGGCGACACCTCCTTTTTGCAAGCGGGGCAAATCTATATGTCCAATGTTATTGGCCTTGCTAAAATTATACCCTGCAGTGCCTCGAAAGTGATGCACAGTGTCGCAGTGGCCATCAGCAATAAAAATATCTTTTAGGATGCCATTCACTTTCATCTCTCCCTTCTTCTTTATCATACACTGATTTAAAAGCAAAAAAAACACCCGATAAAGGGTGTTTAATATTATTGTCTACCTGGGCTGGACCAGCAATTTAATTGCTGTACGTTCCTCCCCATCGATTACAATGTCAGTGAATGCAGGTATACAAATTAAATCCATGCCGCTGGGTGCAACAAATCCTCGCGCTATAGCCACAGCTTTGATCGCTTGATTAAGTGCACCTGCCCCAATTGCCTGAATCTCTGCAGCGCCTCTTTCTCTAAGTACTCCTGCCAATGCACCTGCCACTGAATTCGGATTAGATTTTGCTGAAACTTTTAATACTTCCATCGCTGACCCTCCTGCAATTTAAACTATTCAGATAACTTAAAATATTAATTCAGCATCTTTCATAAAAAATCCTTCTATGTTTATGAAATATTTGTATTAAAATTCATGTAAATCAATAATTCTGGTAATATTAGTTGCCAAGCCGGTTTCTTCATCAACATCAATTAATACTGCATTAAATTGTATTGGCCCTTTTTTTGCCACTTCGAATCTTACCGGCATTTGAGTGAGAAATTTTTGCAGAACAATTTCAGGCTCAATTCCTAAGATCGATTCCAGGGGTCCGGTCATCCCTAAATCAGTAATATAAGCCGTACCGCCTGATAAGATGCGTTCATCAGCAGTTTGGACATGGGTGTGAGTTCCTACCACGGCCGAGACTTGTCCGTCTAAATATCTACCCAAAGCAATTTTTTCTGAGGTAGCCTCGGCGTGAAAATCAACTATAATGATTTTTGTTTGCTGCCGCAATTCTTCCACTGCTTTTTTGACAGTGCGGAATGGGCAGTCCAAATCAGCCATAAAAACACGTCCGCAAGCATTAATAACACCCACAGCTTGTCCCCGACAGCTAAAAAGAGCGTATCCCTGTCCGGGGGTTCCCGCCGGATAGTTTATAGGCCGTACTATGCGTTCTTCTTTTGTGATATAATCAATGGCTTCTTTTTTATCCCAGACATGGTTACCCATTGTTAAGACGTTTACGCCGTAGCTAAAGAGCTCCATGGCGGTTTTTTCATTGAAACCAGTCCCAGAGGCAATATTTTCACCGTTGGCAATCACAAAATCAATTCCATAATTTTCAATCATACGAGGTAATAAATCCCTGACACAGTGGCGCCCCGGTCTGCCTACCACATCACCGATTAGTAAAAAACGCACTCAAAACACCTCACAAAAGATTAAGAGAAAACCATCTATGACCTATTTATATACTTATTTATATACAAATGTGATCCTTTTTACTTATTATAGACAAAAACTTTACCGGAGTCACGAAATGCCACCAAATTGCCATCCTTTGCAGCAGTGCTGCGGCTTAATAAATAATCGATAATTTCTTCCTGGCGCATTAATTCATCGTCATGAAAAGTTTCTAATGTATCGGCATCGCGTATGACGGTATGAGAAAACTCACTACATACTACTCCACAAATTAATTGAATGCTTTCCAGCGATAAGCAGGAGGTGTTTGATGATACGGTTAAGATGCTTATGTCTTGGGCGCTTTGCAGTTTAGTTTTTACTTTAACAGTTTCTTCTGATATTTCCTGCAATGTTAAAAATGACTCTTCCAGCAGCCAAGTAAAATGAGCAAATTCTTCCTTACTGGGTTTGCCCTTTAACACAAAAGTAAATTTGGCTTTATCGCGCGGTAAATTAAAATTAATTGACATGATCTCAGGAAAACGCATCAGCAAAGAAATAAGTAGATTGGTTGCATAATTGTGATTTTTATGAGGTGAAGTTTGGCTCAAATTAATCATCTCCCCAATTTTCCATATAGCAGTAATGCATAGGTAGGTTTAATTCAATAAAGCATGAAGAAAATCCTTCTCATTATTGAAAACAATAAATTCCTGTTCCAATTTTGTGTTAGCCAAAAAATAAACAGAACGGATCTCCGCTTGGATTTCCGTTCTGTTTTTAGCAATTTATTTTATTTCGCATAATCAACGGCTCTTGTCTCGCGAATAACGGTAACTTTAATCTGACCCGGATATTCCAACTCTTCCTCAATACGTTTTACTATCTCCCGCGCTATGGTTACACTGGCTAGATCGTCGATCTTTTCCGGCTTAACCATTATGCGTATTTCCCGACCTGCTTGGATAGCATAGGCTTTTTCTACGCCTTCAAAAGAATCTGCGATTTGTTCAAGTTTTTCCAGGCGTTTAATATATGCTTCCAGCGTTTCACGGCGTGCGCCGGGCCGAGCTGCAGAGATAGCGTCAGCTGCCTGGATTAATACAGCTTCTAAAGTTAAGAATTCCTCATCACCATGATGTGCTGCAATAGCATTAACAATTTCAGGTGACTCCTTATATTTGCGGGCCAAATCAGCTCCAATAGTAACATGTGGGCCTTCTACTTCATGGTCTACAGCTTTACCTATATCATGTAATAAACCGGCTCGCTTGGCAAACTGAACATCTAACCCTAGCTCCGCTGCCATTGCTCCGGCCAAATGAGCAACTTCAATAGAATGCTTTAAGACATTTTGACCGTAACTTGTACGATAGCGCAAACGGCCTAGTAATTTAATTAATTCAGGATGCAACCCATGTACGCCGGCTTCGAAGGTTGCTGCCTCACCTTCTTCACGTATACGCGTCTCCACTTCCTGACGTGCTTTTTCCACCATCTCTTCAATCCGGGCCGGATGAATACGCCCATCGGCCACTAATTTTTCCAGAGCAATTCGCGCAATTTCCCGACGGATAGGATCAAATCCGGAAAGGATTACGGCCTCAGGTGTATCATCAATTATTAAATCAATGCCTGTTAAAGTTTCAAGTGCTCGAATATTTCGCCCTTCTCGGCCAATAATTCTACCTTTCATTTCATCATTGGGTAATGAAACTACAGACACTGTTGTTTCCGAGACATGATCAGCCGCATACTTTTGAATGGCATAGGTGATAACTTCCCTTGCCCTTTTTTCAGCCTCTTCTTTAGCCTGGCTTTCTATTTCTTTTATCATTATGGCCATATCATGCTTTACTTCGTCGCGAACACGCGAAAGCAGGATCTCTTTGGCTTCCTCGGTTGTCATGCCAGATAACCTTTCCAGTTCAGATAATTGTTCTTGAAGCGTTTCTTTTATTTTTTCCTGGAGTTGGTTAATTTCAATTTCTTTTTGTTTAATTTCTTCTTCTTTGCGTTCATTTTGTGCAATTTTTCTGTCTAATGCTTCTTCTTTTTGCAAAAGCCTACGCTCGCTGCGTTTAAATTCTTCACGCCGTTCCCGGCTTTCCTGCTCTAAATCACGGCGCAGTCTATGCACTTCTTCTTTAGCTTCTATAATTTTTTCGCGCTTAATTGCCTGCGCCTGCTTTTCTGCTTCCTGAAGAATAGTTTTAGCAGCTTGCTCAGCTGAACCTATGGCTCTTTCTGCAATCTGTTTGCGGGCTAAATAACCTATGATTGCGGCCAAAATTGTAGTTATTATCACTATAAGAATTACATAAAAGTTTTCCAAGCACTTCACCTCCTGCTCTAAAGGTCCAAACAAGAAAAATAAATAGCTGTGCAGTCACACAGCTATAAGAAGCTTCACATACCGATCTCAACTGGGTTGCGTTGTTGATATATTGATTTTAACCAGTAGAAGGCATATATGTTTAGGCTGTTCAGCCACACATCCAGATAGCAGGAGACGCACATACGTTAACTTTTTCTGTTATAAATTTTATCTTTTTTATGGCATTATGTCAAGGAAAGCCTGTCTATTTTGCTATTTTACCCCAAACATACAACAAAAAAACTAATAGGAAATCTATGCTTCAG
This sequence comes from Bacillota bacterium, assembly GCA_012800795.1. Classification (GTDB taxonomy): domain Bacteria; phylum Bacillota; class Dethiobacteria; order Dethiobacterales; family Dethiobacteraceae; genus JAAZIQ01. Next base: position 3,355 of record JAAZIQ010000048.1, on the reverse strand, counting down.
TCTTTTCATACAAACTTTTTACTACTTGCCAGACGACTTGCCTATTGAAGCCGCGGTAAATAAGCCTGCGAGCAGCCTTTTGCGGTGTTAAAAGAATTTTTTTCTTTATTTTTTTAAGATATGCCATGGCTAGTTCTTCTTCGCGCCCCGGGGGAAAATAAGTGGGTAAAATTTCATCTATCATTTCGGCATTAACACCGGCACGCAGTAAAGAAGCACGCAACCACAGCGGTCCGCGAAAATTTGACAGCTGATATTCAACATAGTTTTGTATATATTGTACATCATTTAAATAGCCCGCCGTCTGCAGTTCTGCAATAAGCTGTTCAGAAATATCAGCCGGTATTTTTTTCTTAAGTAAACTAGTACGCATCTGCTTAACGGTACGTGCGCGCCGGGCCAAAAGGCGGTAGGCAATACTGCGCGCTCTTTTAAGTGGATCACTCATTTTTTATGTCTTCTTCCTTAGCAGGCTCGTTGTACAGCGGCAAGCTAAAGATTTCACGAATTTTTTGTTCAATTTTATGTGCAATATCCTGATTGTTTTTTAGGAATTGACGGGCATTTTCGCGGCCTTGACCTAAACGGGTTTCACCAAATGAATACCAAGCTCCGCTTTTCTGAATTAAATCAATATCGACGCCTAGATCGAGAATTGTTCCCTCCCGTGATATACCTTCACCATAAATAATATCAAAATCAGCCTGCTTAAAAGGCGGTGCCACTTTGTTTTTTACCACTTTTGCCCTGGTCCGGTTACCGACAACATCGGCGCCCTGCTTCAATGCTTCGGTGCGCCGGATATCCAGCCGTACTGAAGCATAAAACTTCAATGCCCGCCCTCCCGGAGTAACTTCCGGATTGCCGAACATTACACCTACTTTTTCCCTAATTTGATTGATAAAAATAGCGACAGTTTTTGACTTGGAAATAGCACCGGAAAGTTTACGCAGAGCCTGTGACATTAAACGAGCCTGCAAGCCAACATGTGCATCGCCCATTTCACCTTCAATTTCTGCTTTTGGTACCAGTGCGGCCACAGAATCAATGACAATTACATCAATAGCACCGCTACGAACCAAAGATTCTGCAATCTCTAGTGCCTGTTCACCGGTGTCAGGCTGTGAGACCAGCAATTCATCAGTATTAACACCCAGTTTTTTGGCATAAGATGGGTCCAGAGCATGTTCTGCATCAATAAAAGCGGCATATCCCCCTGCTTTTTGCGCTTCTGCAATGGCATGCAGAGCTACTGTTGTTTTCCCGGAAGATTCCGGTCCAAAAATTTCAATTACCCTGCCCCGGGGATAACCGCCAACGCCAAGTGCTATATCCAAGGCCAAACTGCCTGTTGGAATTACTGACAAATTCATACGTTCGGCTGTATCGCCAAGCTTCATTATTGAACCTTTGCCAAATTGCCTTTCAATTTGCATAATAGCCATTTCCAAGGCTTTTTGTTTTTCCATTTAATAAACCTCCTACCAAACATTTGTTCCCCTCTTCTATTAATGTTCGCCCCCAATAGTATTATTCCTGCATCAAGATAAAAGAATTTCTTTTATAATTCGATAAATCGGTCCGTGTCTTGTCAGAGTACTTGTAAAACAAGTAAAGGAAGATACTTCAAATGTGCCGGCATAAAATTGGGCTTCCCGCTGCAAAAATGGCTCTATAGCAAGCTGTTTGCCTGATCTAATGCGTCCAATGGTAATATGGGGGGATAATGGCTGCTTTTGTGCGCTGCCCAAAGTTTGCTTTAATGCCTGAGCCAGTGCAATGACTTCCGCTTGCCCTTTCTTGATTCCAGCCCACACCACACGTGGACGATAAAGAGAGGGAAAGACGCCTACCCCCTCAACACTTACTGTGAATTTGGCAGTACCGGCGGCTGCAGCGGCTGCTTTTTGTAATAATTGAGGGATACGAGCGTTATCGACATCCCCGACAAAGTGTAGTGTTAAATGCAAATTTTCTTTTTCTACCCATTTAACGGCATTCGGTTTAATGGTAAGACCTTTACGTAAAGCTAATAAGCTTGTTTTTATTTCTTCCGGTAAAGTAAGGGCAAAGAAAATTCTGGACATTGTTTGCTCCTCTATAAATAAATGATAGATATATACTTATTTCACTTCACAAAAATAAATCCTGCATTGGCAGGACATATTTGTTAATAATTATCTTTTTATCCTGAATCTACGCTTGTAGCGTCGGAGCTAAATAAACGGCGTTCTAATAAAAAACTGCTTGAAATTTGGTTAATATGAATTGTATCAGCTGCTTTAAGATATAGTTCTCCATCTTCCCGGTAGCCAAAATGGAGTAGAACCAAGGAATAAGGAGTTTCTTTACCTGTCTGCAGGCCGCGAATACCGGCGGCGCCGGTTGTGCCCGCGTTAATCATAACAGAACTGTTTTTTTCTGTAATTGAATATTGGTGTGTGTGTCCTGTGAGTATAACGGGAACTTGATTTAAAAAAGCTGCTGCGATACGCGGATGGTGTACTGCTATGATATGAGGTGGTTTTTCACTTTCAGCTAATAAGATCATTTGTAAATGCTGGGCATACTGGTCTAGTACTGCTTCAGCTGCTACCACCATGCTGTTTCCCTGAGACGAGGGATCAGCTATACCGGCGATGCGTAACCCCAGTACTTCAATCATTCCTTCAGTTAACACCCTTACTTGACTGAAACTTTGTAGCCGTTCAATAACTGCAGGAGAATCATGGTTACCGGGAACAAAAATATAAGGTACGCCAAAATTTTCAATACGTGCCGCTATGCTAGTTTCTATTTCGGTACCAAAATCAGTTATATCACCGGTATCAATGACCAGCTGTACGTCAAAGGCATTGATGACTTGTGCCAAAAATTCCATACCGGCCGCATTGTTATGTAAGTCTGACACATGCACAACTTTTAACTCACTTTCTACTGCTGTCCCCAGAGGTTTAAGCGTTTCTACCTGGGCAAAAAGAGAATTGATACTGTCAGCAACCAATGCCAATTGTTCGCCCAGGGTCTGCACATTAAAAACAATTTCCTCTAATAAACTAAACATCCAGGGAGCTGCTTCTAAAATTCCTTCAAATTCAGGGTTAAAAAAGGCCTGGGGTTCAAAAGTTGCATAAGAAACACCCAAAAGTATGGCAAAAGTAAGCAAACCAATTAGCCCAGCATTCAAGAGGCGTTTTTTGCTGCGTTCACCGAAAAAAAAGGGGCCGGCAAAACCACCGATAAAGGCTATAACCAGCAGCCTAAGAAAAAAAATTATTGCTTTATTTTTTATGTTTTCCTGCAGGAAAAGAACATAATCATCATTTTTAATTTCTTCCAACAGCTGCTGTACTTT
>JAAZIQ010000047.1 GCA_012800795.1 Bacillota bacterium | reverse complement strand
TGCTGTTGATTCAGAAGAAAAAACAGAACGTTGTGCCGGCGTTAGCGCTGATGTTGCTAAAAAGACGGTTGAATTGCTAAATGCTTACTTTGATAACAAATTTACGCCTGTTCATAAATCAGAAGGTGTTGACACTTGTAAATCCTGCCATAGCACGGACATACAGGGTAAAGATAACTGTATTAACTGCCACGGCGATGTAGACGATATTCACGATTTTTAGATCTTGAGAGAGAACCTGAGCACCGGTCGTATAGACCGGTGCTTTCTATCTTTGATACTACTGGTTTCGGAAGAGAATCCTCTGGCCATTACCTGCGATTGGTATAGTTTATGTCTATGGCCTTTTGCTTTTGTAATAGCTAAAAAAAGCATTGCTTACTAAAGAACCCTTATTACATAAAGCTTTTTTAAGTTTTTTGCTATTTTGTGATGGGAATTTGTCTAATATGTCCAAACTTTGTCTGGCAGGAACGGCGGCGGCAGGGTCAAATTGTAGGAAAGGGAATAAATTCACAAGATGTGAATTTGGAGGTGAGTAGCATAACAAAAATCGGGTTTGGTGAACTGGTACTAATTTTGGTCGTTTTGCTAGTGATCTTTGGTCCAAGCAAATTGCCGGAACTGGGAAAGTCACTAGGTAAAGGTATCCGTGAGTTTAGAAATGCCACGAGAGATATCAGTAAGGCCATACAAGATGACAGCGGAGAAATTGAAAAGGTTTAAAGAGATTATTCTTAGCAAGCACGTGGTAACAAGTAAAGGTTCTATTTAGATTAGAATAAAAAATTTAGGGAACCAGAACAGATTGAAACTGTAATAAATGGAGGTATTAAAATGGCAGTAAAAGAAAAAGAATTATCCAGACGTAAATTTATTAAAGGAGCCGGGGCAGCCCTTGCAGCAACTGCACTGTCTGCGGGACTGGGCGGACTCCTAAGCGGTTGTGGTAAGGCAGAAGAAACAAGTGGCAATGCCGATGCAAAGGTGGAATGGCCTCTGCCTTATAAGCCGCTGGATCCTGCCAAAGCAGAAGAAATGGCATATACTACCTATAAAGCAGGGGAAGGCTGAGGTGCAGGAGTTGCCGAAGGTCTTTTCGGCTTAATGGCAAAAGAATATGGTGCTCCATACAGTTATTTTCCGCCTGAAATGTATTTTAATGCCCGGGGAGGTATTATGGGCTGGGGAACTACCTGCGGAGCCCTAATTAGTGCCATTGGTTTCATTGGCCTTTTTGTGCCTAAAGAGGATCAAGGTGCCATCATTAACGAATTAATGGCTTGGTATCAACAGGCTTCATTCCCCATGTATAAACCCTCTGATATGAACTTTGAACAAACAGTGGCAAATTCCACCTTATGCCATATCTCTGTTACTACATTTTTAAAGAAAAATAATGTTGCTGTTGATTCAGAAGAAAAAACAGAACGTTGTGCCGGCGTTAGCGCTGATGTTGCTAAAAAGACGGTTGAATTGCTAAATGCTTACTTTGATAACAAATTTACGCCTGTTCATAAATCAGAAGGT
>JAAZIQ010000046.1 GCA_012800795.1 Bacillota bacterium | reverse complement strand
CGTGTTTGGGCAGTAACGCCGGTAGTCTCAATTTTATTTTCGTCGCCCAATAATTTTTTAGCAAGCGCTTTGGCAATATCAATTTCCATACCTTCTACTTCATTGGTATCAGGGTTCTGATAACCAAAGCCCGGCACGTCTGTTTTTACACCGACGCGCAGCACACCGCGATCAACAATTGCTTGTAGATCTGCAGGCAGATCACCTTCGGATTCCCCCGACTTCCCCTCAGAATTGCCGCCGGAACAACCCACTAAAGCAAACAGCATTACCAACAACAACAAAATGGATACTGTTTTTTTCATTTTAATTACCTTCCTTTCCTTCCGATTTTTGCATTTATCTTAGAATCTTACTTAAAAACAATTTTGTCCTTTCACTGGAAGGATTTAAAAAAAAGTGTTCAGGTGTACCCTCCTCCACTATTTCACCTTCATCCATAAAAATAACCCGATCTGCAACCTGCCTGGCAAAACCCATTTCATGTGTCACTACCACCATGGTAATGTTATCTTTGGAGAGCTCCACCATAACGTCCAGAACTTCCTGAATCATTTCAGGGTCTAATGCCGAGGTCGGCTCGTCAAACAGTATTATTTTTGGACGCATGTTCAAAGCCCTGGCAATGGCTACACGCTGCTGCTGCCCACCTGAAAGTTGAGAGGGATAGTTATAAGCCTTTTCCAACAGTCCTACCCGCTCCAAATACTTTAAACCTGATTCTTCGGCCTGTTTCCTGTCTACTCCCTGCACTTTAATGGGTGCCAGTGTCAAATTTTCCAATACCGTCTTGTGAGGGTAAAGATTAAAACTTTGGAATACCATCGCTACGGATTGTCTGACTTTAGTAATTGGCGCCTTGGGAGCAGTAATCTCTACCCCGTCAACAAAAATCTTCCCAGAAGTAGGGGCTTCAAGATAATTCATACACCTTATCAGAGTACTTTTCCCCGAGCCAGACGGGCCAATAACAACCAATTTTTCGCCCGCACTTATTTCTAGATTGATATTTTTTAGCGCCCAAAGTTTACCAAAGTGTTTATTAACATTTTCCATTCTTATCAATACAATCAGTCCTTATCTCTGATGTGGTATTTTCTTCCGGCAAGTCTTCTTGAGCCGCTACCCCGAAAACTTAAATATATAATCTATTCAGAAAATAATTGCTTACAATTATAGCAAAAGTTTATTGCCATGTCTATAATTTTGCAAAAAAAATAAAGCCAAGCCTGATCCCCGGCCTGGCTGAACAGCAAACAGTTTATTCGTTTCTTTCAACAATGATCTTATGATCAACCAAAGACATTTCTTTAATAACACCTTTAATCATCTTTTTAACACCAAAAATATTCTCCATCTCCAGCTGATCATCTTTAGCTATCACCTTATCAACACTTTCCAAAAACAACTCCTCCACATCGCCCTGCCTTAAGTAAACATTAGATTCACACATTATATTCATCCCTCCATATATTCATTAATCTTTCTACTAATTTCTCAATTTGATGCGGTAACGGCTCACTAACAAGGCCTGCGATTTCAATACCGCATCTATTGATGGGCAGTAAAATCTTCCTCGCCGGAGAATTACCAATTGCCGTCGCCATTTGCGGAGTTAATTCTCCCAGCATGCTATTGGCCACAAGTATGGCGATCGTGCCGACAATAATATCTACCTTACTCGCCGTTACAACAATGGCATTTTCCCCTGTGGCTCCTTCGTTTGCTCCGGCCTTTAACATATTGGTAGTTGCCGCTGAATTAGTACCTAGAGCTATAATTTCAACACTTTCGGGCAGGCCTTTTCTCAACTTATCTACAATATTCTTGCCTATTCCGCCGCCCTGACCATCAATAACTGCTATACGCATGCAAATTCTCCCAACTTTATTAAAATCTAGTATTCTAGTATTCCCGTATCAGGCAAAACTCTTTTGCCGAACATAGTATTTTTCGCCGTTTTCTTTCATTATCCTCTTAATTTTTTAATTGTCATTTTTTGCCTTGCGTGGCATAGCGTTGGGTATGCAGTCAAGCGAAGAATAAGCTTTAATGTCAAGAAGCGGGCTACCGTCCAATGCATCCAAACCCCTTACAGTCAGCTTGTTCCCCTCTACCGAAATTAAATCAACAACACACAGCGCAATGGGATTAGGGCGGTTTGGTGAGCGACTGGAAAAGACACCGGTTTCTTCAGAACTAAAGGGCGTGGTGCTCTGCAAGACAGTTCTGTCCGCTCTATCTCCCCAGTACAGGACAAACAAATTGGCGAGCTTTTCCACGTATTTCAGCCCGGGCACATATTCGTCAAATACTTCAATGACTGCCAGTTTATCTGAAAGTCTTCCCTGGCGTGGTGCGTCCTTTTTATCTTTATAGGGGCTGTGAATAATTCCAATAGGCTTTAGTTTCATATAACCTCCATTTTTAGCTTAAACTCCGTTACCAGCCTCTTGAGTAGTCCTGAAAGCAATCCAGGCAGACCTTTTTGCCTTCTTGTAGACGCATTTTATGTTCAGGCGCACCTTCGCCGCATTCTTCGCAGATGACAGTAGCAAAAAGACGAGCTTTCTCCGGCAGTTTATATCGGGGTTTGGCAAAGGAAAACACCTCATCTATCGGCGCCGTTAAGATAAATTCCTGCCTTTGTGCACGATCCATATCTTCTGCCATTGGTTTAAGGATTACACGCAGACTTTCCCCCGTTTTGCGGTTATAGAAATTAAATGCCATTTTGCCGGTCCCATGGTAAAGAAGATTGCCTTTCCCCAATGTACAACCGGTTATTACCTGCACTGCATCGACGCCGCAGGCATCGTTTTCAGTAACACACACAACTTCTTCATCGGCGGAAAATTTTAGCCCCAGCTTTTCAACAGCTGCCTCACAAGCCCTAAAGCCAATGGCCAACCCTGGGCATTGATGGCCGTGAAACTCTACACATTTGTTCCAAAGTTGCTGATCCAAAACACCTCTTCCTTTCCTTGACAAATAAAACCACGTAAGCGCCGTTTCATACAGCCGCCTTCGTGGTTTTTTACAGATATACAAATTTGTTCTTCTAGTAATTTAGAAATTTCGGTTCTTCACAACCTTCATTAGGCCTTCATGGCTCTTATTACTTATATCATATAATATAGCATTCCTGCAGTCAAGAAAATTAAGGCTGCAGATAGTGTCAAGACACTTTAGGTTTTATTGAACCCCACATCATTTACACGAAACAACGTTCATTTAACTTTCTCAAAGCTGATCTAGTAAGGTTGCTGCCGCCTTTGAAAAGCGGCACATTGTTG
>JAAZIQ010000045.1 GCA_012800795.1 Bacillota bacterium | reverse complement strand
GTATTCGACCATTATCTTTAGGAAAGATGGCGCATGGTTATGTGCTTAGTTCAGAAACATGTGCCTTTGATACAGTTGGTGCAGATTTTGTGCGGGATATAGCGCCCGGAGAATTAGTTGTTATTGACAAAAATGGCCTGCATTCTGAAACTTTTGCCCCACCGGCACAGCAAGCCTTATGTGTTTTTGAATATATCTATTTTGCCAGACCGGATAGTAACATTCATGGCCGCAATGTCCATTTAGTACGCAAACGCCTGGGACGCCGCTTGGCCGAAGAGCATCCGCTGGCTGCTGATATGGTAACGGGTGTGCCCGATTCATCCCTTTCCGCTGCTTCCGGCGTGGCTGAACAGTTAGGCTGCCCTATGAAATGGGTTTTATTAAAAACCGTTATATTGGACGTACTTTTATTCAGCCCTCCCAGGAGATTCGTACCTTGGGAGTAAGGCTTAAACTAAATGCAGTGCGGCAGATTGTGGAGGGTAAACGCGTGGTGATGGTGGATGATTCCATCGTCCGCGGGACCACTTCTGTCCGTATTATTGAATTACTACGTCGTGCCGGTGCTAAAGAAATATATCTCCTCATTAGTTCTCCCCCCATTGTTTCCCCTTGTTTTTATGGCATCGATACATCCTCACAGGGGGAGTTAATGGCAGCCCGGATGAGTGTGACAGAAATGAAAGATGCCATTGGTGCGGATTATTTGGGCTTTTTAAGTGAAGAAGGGATGTTGGAGTGCCTCAATTTACCAAAGGATGGTTTTTGTACAGCTTGCTTTAATGGCCGCTATCCGATAGAGATAGGCAATTCCGCTTTAGAACTGAATAGAGATGGGGGGTGCCCTGGCTGTGACAAACACCTATAAAGAAGCGGGTGTGGATATTGATGCCGGCAATGAAGCGGTACGCTTAATGCGTGAGCATGTACGTTCCACCTTGCGTCCGGAAGTATTAACTGACATTGGCGGCTTCGGCGGGTTATTTGCTCTTAAGGGAAATTATAAAGAACCCGTCTTAGTTTCAGGGACTGATGGTGTTGGCACGAAATTAAAAATAGCTTTTCTGATGGATAAGCATGATACTGTGGGACAAGATGCAGTAGCCATGTGCGTTAATGATATTGTGGTACAGGGCGCAGAACCGCTATTTTTTCTTGATTATTTAGCCGTAGGTAAACTGCAGCCCCACAAGGTAGCCGCCATTGTGAGCGGCGTAGCCGCAGGCTGCCGTTTGGCTGGCTGCGCCCTCATCGGTGGCGAGACCGCGGAAATGCCTGGTTTTTACCCAGAGGGCGAATATGATTTGGCAGGCTTTGCTGTGGGCGTGGTGGAGCGGACACAGCTTGTTGATGGCAGCAAAATCAAGCAAGGAGATGTGGTTATTGGTCTACCTTCCACAGGGCTCCATAGCAATGGCTTTTCACTGGCACGAAAAATACTGCTGGAAAAAGCGGGTTGGCAGCCACAGATGTATCGGCCTGAGTTTGATAAAACATTGGGCGAAGAGCTACTAACGCCCACTAGAATATATGTGCCAGCTATCTTAGCGCTTTTAGCCGAAATTAATGTGCTTGGCATGGCTCATATCACTGGCGGCGGCTTGCTAGAAAATATCCCACGGGTTTTGCCAGCTGGTTTAGGCGTATGCCTAAATACAGATGCCTGGGAGCCGCCGGCCGTGTTTACTTTAATTCAAGAAGTAGGTTCTGTCACGCAGTCGGAGATGTTTCGTACGTTTAATATGGGGATAGGTTTTGTCTTAATTGTGCCTTCAGAGGATCAAGCAGCGGCTGTTGAGCTGCTGCGGCAGGCCGGGGAAACTCCTCTATGTTTGGGTAAAGTAGTTAAGCGTAATGGTGTGCAAATAAAATAGCCACCTGAGGAGAGATAAGGATGAAGAAAATTGCTGTTTTGGCATCAGGTAATGGCAGCAATCTGCAGGCCATTTTGGATGCTGTGGAAAGTGGGGCAATCACAGGAGCAGCTGTGACCCTAGTAATTAGTGACAAGCTAGATGCTTTTGCTTTAAAACGGGCAGCAGCAAGCAATGTACCCACAAAATGTTTTTTGCCTGCTGAATATTCTACCCGGGAGGAATACGATGGGGCTCTGGTTACATATTTACAGGCCATGCAAATTGATTTAGTGGTTTTAGCCGGGTTTATGCGTTTGCTTACACCATATTTTGTGGCAGCCTATCCAAGGCAGATTATGAATATCCATCCCTCACTGCTGCCGGCTTTTCCCGGTGCGCATGGTGTGGCTGATGCCTTGGCGTATGGTGTTAAAGTAACTGGCTGTACAATACATTTTGTTGATGAAGGTATGGACACCGGTCCCATAATATTGCAGGAAGCGCTGACAATCAATGATCATGACACAATGGAAAGCCTGCAGCAAAGGATTCACGAACTGGAGCATCGTCTGTATCCGCAAGCCATCGATCTCTGTGTACGGGGAAAAATTAAGCTGGAAGGAAGAAGGTGTCTTATTAATGATAACTAAATATGCACTTTTAAGCGTCTCTGATAAAACCGGTATAGTTGATTTTGCCACAGGGTTGGTGGAACAAGGGTTTACCATAGTTTCAACCGGGGGTACACAAAAAACACTGGCAGCGGCAGGGGTGCCGGTACGCAGTGTCAGCGAAATTACAGGTTTTCCGGAGATTCTCGATGGCCGGGTAAAAACGTTACATCCCTTTGTTCATGGTGGCATTTTAGCCCGCCGTGATTTGGCAAGTCATAGACAACAATTGCTTGAGCATGAAATTATGCCCATAGATTTAGTGGCTGTAAATTTATATCCTTTTGCGGCAACTATCGCCAAAAAAGATGTCACAATGGATCTGGCCATTGAAAATATTGATATTGGCGGACCTACCATGGTGCGCTCAGCGGCCAAGAATTACAAACATGTTACGGTGGTAGTCAATCCAGCCCGTTATGAGTCAGTCTTAATGGAAATGAAAACAAAAGGTGAGCTCAGTGAAGCTACGCGCTACCAATTGGCAGTGGAGGCCTTTAGTCACACTGCGGAATATGATGCCCTTATTTCTCAGTGGCTTTATCAGCAAATGGCGAATGCACCACGTTTTGCTCCCACCATGGTGCTGCCCTATACTAAAGTACAGGATTTGCGCTATGGGGAGAACCCCAGACAAGTTGCAGCCTTTTACTGTGAACCACAGGCAGGAGCCGGCGCCGTGGCCAGTGCCCGGCAGCTTCATGGTAAAGCTCTTTCCTTTAATAATTTAAACGATTTAAATGCAGCCTGGGAAATGGTACAGGAGTTTTCTGAGCCGGCGGCTGTGGCTGTTAAACATGCTAACCCTTGCGGTATTGCCGTAGCTGCGGATCTTTTTACCGCTTACAAACGCGCTTATGAAGCCGATCCTGTTTCCATTTTTGGCGGCATTGTGGCCCTTAACCGCAAAGTAGATTTAGCTACAGCCCAAAAGATGAGTGAAATATTTTTAGAAGTCATTATCGCGCCAGCATATGAGGAAGAGGCCTTAGCAATTTTAACCCGCAAAAAAGATGTGCGTATCTTACTATCACCACTGCCAGAGAAACGGGCGGAGGTAGATGTTAAAAAAGTATCGGGCGGTTTATTAATACAAACTTTAGATCAAACTCCCATTAGCTCTACAGCTTGGAAAACTGTAACCGACGTTCAACCAACGGCACAACAAGTGGCAGATATGGTCTTTGGCATGAAAGTAG
>JAAZIQ010000044.1 GCA_012800795.1 Bacillota bacterium | reverse complement strand
GGGGAGGGTAAAGTAATGCTAACTGTAACAAATCCGCCGTTACAGAAACAGGAGTCTAAGCCACCTGGATACGGGGAAATGTTATGTTATGCCATGGGTAGTGCTGCAGGCAGTTTGGTTGCTTTAGGAGCAAGCACATACCTAAACTTCTTTTGGAGTGACATTGCCCTAATACCGTTGGGGGCAATTGGTTCAATTATGCTCATTTCACGTATTCTCGACGGTGGCACTGATATCTTAATTGGATTTTTAGTGGACAGGACAAACACAAGATGGGGTAAAGCCAGGCCTTGGCTGTTGTGGATGGCTCTTCCAGGATTCCTATCGTTGTCAGCACTGTATTTTGTACCAAATCTTAGTGAAACCGGTAGAATTATTTACGCCTTTATTACCTACAATTGTGTTGCCTTTTTTATTAATACGGCCATGGCTCTTCCTTTGCAGTCATTATTGGCTTTAATAACAGATGACCCCAAAAAACGAGTAACTATTAACATGTTTAACAACATGATCGGAACAACTGTTACTGTTCTCAGCAACATGATAGTGCTACCGGCCATTGAAAAACTGGGTGGCGGACAGCAAGGTTATTTTAGATTTTTTACCATTTTGTCGGCATTGGCAACCATTGGGTACTTAATTACTTTCGCCGGCACCAGAGAAAGGGTTCAAAAAGTCAATAAAGATGAACCTAAAATCGGTGTGGTGGAAGCTATTAAATTGTTTTTTGCTAATAAATGGTGGATCGTTGTTACCATTTTCCAGACTTTTTCGTACTTATACCCTGCATTTATGTCAATCAATATGTATTACATGACTTGGATTATGAAGGACCCCAGTTTGATGGGCCCTTTCCAGTCTGTGATGTTTACGGCCATGTTGGTTACATTGATTGTGGGCACACCTATTGTGCCGCGTGTTGGTAAGATTAATGCTGCTTTTGCTGCGATGTTGGTACAGACGATAGGTAACCTTTTACCGTTGGTTAATACTACTGTACCGGCATTAATGGTAGCCTCGGCACTTCGTGGCGGTGGACCGGCTATTTTGCTTGGTACTACAGGTGCTTTTATGTGCGATGTAGTTGAATACGGTGAATGGAAAACAGGACGTCGGATTGAGGGCTTGACCTTTAGCGCAGCCAGCATGGGCGGAAAAGTTGGTCTAGGCTTGGGTGGCTTAGTGGTAGCATTTCTGCTTGCTCGGGGCGGCTATGTAGGCGGTGCCGCCACGCAGACTCCCGAGGCTTTAAATATGATTAAAATTATTTTTACGTGGTGCCACCAGTCCGGTTCGCTTGTCTGCACGATTCTCTTATTTATTCTACGCAAGTTGGATGCGCAAATGCCGCAGATTATGGCTGATCTGGCTGCGCGCAGGCAAAACCCGGTGAATTAGTATTAAGAAAAATTTATAGTTCTAAAAAATTTAAGTGCGGAATAGGTATGTAGCACCGGCAGGCGGTATTGCCTGTCTGCCGGTGAAAAAGCATACTCAAAAAATTAGGAGGTATCCTTATGGAAGAAATCATTACGCTAATGGCAGATCTTGAAGAAGACAAGTTACTGCAGCAGCTCAAAGAGCGTTTGGATGCCGGCGAGGATCCTAAAGCGCTGTTTGACGCTTGTCAGGAAGGTATGGCTATCGTTGGCAAACGGTTTGAAAGTGGTGAATACTTTCTTTCAGATCTGATTATGTCTGGGGAAGTTTTTAGAGAAGTCAGTGAAGTAATAACTCCGTATTTTGCTGAGAATGCGGGAGGAGAACCAAAAGGCAAAGTTGTTATTGGGACAATCATAGGGGACATTCATGATATTGGTAAAGACATTGTAGTGACTTTATTACAAAGTGCCGGTTATGAGGTTATAGATTTAGGTGTTGATGTGCCGGTAGAGCGTTTTGTTGAAGCAGTAAAAGAAAGTGGTGCATCTGTTGTAGGCATTTCCGGACTTTTAACTGTTGCTTTCCCACCGATGAAAGAGTGTGTGGATGCACTAAAAGCAGCCGGTTTAGATGTTAAAGTAATGATCGGCGGAGCTCCTGTTACTGCTGAGGTTTGTGAATATGTGGGGGCAGATGCTTTTGGTACTGCCAATGATGCAGTAGAATTCTGCAAAGAGTGGATAGGTTAACATAAACCTTTATAAAGAAGTGTAATTGAGAAATTATTAACAGCCATTATGCTAACTCTCCAGGAGTAGTGAGCCTCTACTGCTCCTGGAAAAGCTTATCTCAATAAGCCTTGTGCCGGTTTGTATTAAAGTGTTTAGGCAAATTTGTGCAGGCGGTCATCCAACAAAATATGGCCTGAAATGCCTACTTGATTGCCGGTAAAACAAATATATTTTATTAGTGAATAAAAAATAGGAGGAGAATAAATATGCCGACAGTTGAAGAGCTTTATAATCAGCGCTTACAGCGGATTAAAACAGCAATGGATTTGGGGACACCCGACCGTATTCCCATTAGTTTAGGAGGGCCTAGTTTTATCTATTACTCTGAGCCCGAAGCAACTTTATCTGATTATGTTTTACGGCCGGAATGGGCTGACGATGCCGTTATACGCTCCTATAAAATGCTGCCGGAAATTGATACTGCTCCTCAATTTTCCGGTAATAGAGAAGCCATGGGAGCCATGTGGTTTGCCAAAGTAAAACTGCCGGGCAAAGATCTTCCCAAGAATTCCCTTTGGCAGATTGTAGAGGTTGGACCTATGACGGAAGAAGATTATGACACGATTATTAACAAAGGCTGGTCTGTCTTAAGTAAAGAACTGCTGGATCGTTTGGGTTACACTGAAGAGCAGCTTACTCCCGATTTTGAATATATGGAAAAGATGAACAAGATAGTCAGAGAAGAGCTGGGGCTGGTTAACCCGACCGGTGGTGCGTATGTCATGCCTGTTGAAATATTGAGCGCGGCCCGCTCTTTAAAGAAATTTTTAAGGGATTTATATCGTATGCCGGACAAAGTCATAGAAGCAATGGATGTTATTGCTGATGAATATATTGAATCAGCCAAGAAGTTAATAGAGGAGCAAAAACCGTTGTCCATATTTTTAGGATTTGGCCGTTTTGGTGAGGACCTGTTAAATTTAGATAGATTTGAAAAATTTACCTGGCGGTTTACTAAAAAGATCACCGATGCCCTTATTGCTGCAGGCACAAAGGTATGGTTCCATATGGATGGAAAATGGAATGCATACTTGTCATATTGGCGTGATTTCCCCAAAGCTTCCTGTATTTTTGACCCTGACAGCTTAACAGACATAGTTAAGATAAAAGAAGTCCTCGGTGACTATATGTGTGTTACCGGAGACGTGCCTCCTTCTATTTTAGAAATGGGTACTCCGGATGAGAACTACAAATATGCTCGTAAACTGGTCGAACTATTTGGTAATAGGGGCTTTATTATGTCATCAGGCTGTTCAGTGCCTCCTTATGCTCCGCTGGAGAACATTAAAGCTGTTATTGCAGCAGCATTGGAAGGCTAATGCAAGTTATAAAATTCTTAAAAAACAAGTGATAAATAGATCCTATCAGCATGTAAATGCTGATAGGTTCTATTATATTAATTAATGCGTTTTTTCAGCGAATAAAGAAAAAATTTTTAATGTTTTTGTAAGGAGGTCTAATTTATGACGGATGCAGCAAATCCAACGCCAAAGAAAGAGGTAAAGCCTGTCGGGACGTTGGAAATGGTCTCTTATTCCATGGGCAATGCAGCAAATAGTTTAATTATGTTAGGTACTGGCACCTACCTAAACTTTTTCTGGACTGACATTGCCATGATTCCGTTGGCGGCTATGGGAACGATTTTGTCTTTTGCTCGCTTTTTGGGCATTGGAACTGATATTTTAATGGGTTTTTTGCTGGATAGAACGAAAAACAAACATGGTAAGGCACGCCCGTGGATCTTGTGGATGGCCTTACCGATGCTCATTTCATATTTAGCGTTATTTTATGTTCCTAATATGAGTGAAACAGGTAGAATTGTCTATGCCTTTATTACGTATAATCTTGTTGCATTTTTCACAATGTCTGCATTGGCACTACCTATGCAGTCGCTGTTGGCATTGATAACGAATGATCCCAAAAAACGCTTAACAATGAGTATGCTGAACATGAGTGTCGGCACTTTATTTCAAATTCTTGGTAATATGGCTGTGATGCCTGCCATCAATGCACTTGGCGGTGGTCAACAGGGTTATTTTAGGTTTTTTGGCATCTTAGGTGTTATTGGCACTGCCCTCTATCTGTTGGTATTCTTCGGCACAACTGAAAGGGTCACACAGGAGGAGTCAGAAGAAAAGAAAGAAGAAAAAATTAGTGTTAGAGAGGTCATACGTTTATATCTCGCCAATAAGTGGTGGATAATAATGACATTTTTCCAGGGCTTTTCTTTCCTATATCCTTCTTTTATGGCTATTAATATGTACTATATGACCTGGGTGATGGGGAATCCCGCTTTAATGGGTCCTTTCCAGTCGATAATGTCCGCCGCAATGTTAATCACACTGATTGTTGGAACACCCATTGTACCGCGCATTGGGAAAATCTATGCTTCTTTTTTAGCTATGCTATTGCAGTTTGTTGGTAACTTTTTGCCCTTGTTTGCACCTACCAGTGTACCGGTAATTATGATTGCCTCTGCATTGCGTGGAGCCGGTCCTGCCATTTTGCTTGGTACAAATGCTGCCTTTATGTGCGATGTGATTGAATATGGTGAATGGAAAACTGGTCGCAGGCTTGAGGGTTTAACTTTTAGCATTGCCGGCATGGGCGGAAAAATCGGTTCAGCACTGGGCGGCTTGGTGTTTGCATTTCTACTTGCCAAAGGCGGCTATGTAGGCGGTGCAACAACGCAAACACCACAAGCGATTAATATGATTAAAATTATTTTTACTTGGTGCCATTCTTTCGGTTCCATTGCCTGCACCATCTTGTTATTCTACTTGCGTAAGCTAGATGAACAAATGCCGCAAATTATGGCAGATTTGGCAGCACGGAAAAAAAGTTTGGCAACTTAAATCTAATTCCATTAGAAAGACCAATTTTCTCCAACGGATACAATCTAGATACAATCTAAATGTAATAAAAAGCGGTTCTTTATATCAAAAGACATGATATTTAGAACCGTTTTTTGCTTTGCCTGTTCCAAAAAACTTTAAATAATTCAAAAAGGCTTGACTTTGTGCATATCTATTGGGATAAATAAAAAACTATAAACGGCAGATATACGAATAATTTATTTTAAGCAGTACAATATATTGACATTCGGAAATAATCATGGTAAGATGACACTCGTGCTGCCAAGAGCAATTTATGCTAACTGCGAATTTTTTCTTTCTGATCAATAATTACCAAAAATGGTCTGTTGACATAATGCGCTGACCATGGTAAGATGGAGTTCCGGCTGCAAAGACAGGGCAGCTTAGGGATGATCTAGAAGTTCTTTGAAAACTGAACAGGAACTATATGCCATGC
>JAAZIQ010000043.1 GCA_012800795.1 Bacillota bacterium | reverse complement strand
TTTAAAATAGTAGTTGTTGTAAATTTTTCTTTTTCAGCACTGCTAGGCTGTTTCCTGCCTAAAATGTCCTCCTGCGCAAGGCTTGGGGGGATTAGCATAAACAGGGATGCAGTTTTCACAGACTGTTAGCCCGTTAAAATCGTACAGATCATCAGACTCTACCTCTATTCCACACAAACGACAAATAGTCATGAAGCCACCCCCTTGTGATTTTTTTAACTTTTCGCTTTTATTATAAACTATTTTTATAGAAAATTGAAGAGTAAATTCTCAATTATCTGTATTTTTTTAATTAAATATACAAAGGAAGCGTCCGCAAAAAACGGGCGCCTCTAAATTAGTGTTTTATTTTCGTACAATTTGAATCCATGTTTGGCCATAAATGCGTTCAATCTCTTGTCCATCTTCATAATAGAAACGCGTTGGTGATTTATTATCGCTCTTTACCCACTTACCCCGGAAATATTGTCCTTGACAATAAAAATCTATGGGGCCTTCGCCGACTAAATTAGCCGTAGGCCTGCCGGCAAAATCATTATAAAAAGGCACATACTGTACAATAATATTCCTGGCCTGGATAGCGGCACCGTTCCCGTCAAAGTGTTGGGAGCCATTAATATAACGATGATAATAGCCTTTATCGGCAACATAACTGTAACTGACTCGGTGTGAGCCGCTGTAGGTAATGGACAGTGACCTACCCGGTTTACCCTCACGGCTTAAAAATGCAGGCCTTACCGTTACCACCTTCGAAGGAGATTCATGCTGCAAAGCTTGTAAATTTACATATAGATTATGCGGTGCCCGGCGCGAGCTGTCGCGATAAAAGTATAGGCTGGATGATTTTAAGGCATCGGTGGCCCTTAAGTTAAGATCAGCGATTAATTGTATATTATCGCTGCTGCCTCCAGCGTGAACAAAACGCACATCATTTTCCAGTGCTAAAATAATATTATGCTGGCGGGCACTGCGTAAAGGCCCAACTTTACTGGGGAAAGCTGCAAATAAAGCTAAATAACGCGTTATACGTCCCTCTACTTCATATTCATAAACCACATTGGCTTGAGCCAGTCCATACTGCGGCCGCGCTGCTGCGTGGTTATCTATAACAACTCCATAAACAGCTTTTCTTTCCGCCTGTGGAATTGATTTGGCCATTTCATCTGCCAATTTATCTTTAGCTGCCTGTAAAAGTTTATTCATTTGCGCTTTCTGATCCAGGAGGTTTTTGTATTCTGCCTCAATTTGATAACGCAAATCCTCCAGTTTTTCCTTTTCCGCCACCATGGCCATTTTTCTTTCTTCCAGCAGCTCATATTCCTGGCGTAAAGCAGAAACTATTTCTGCATCTCTGCCTAAAACACGTGTTAAATAAACAAAACGAAAAATTAAATCACCAAAGCTCTTGGCATCCAAAATAATATCTAAATAAGATAAGCTACCGCTCATATAGGCACTGCGAACACGCTGCCCAAAAATATGGTTTTTTTCTGCCAGCTTTGCCTCTGATTCAGCCAACGCAAGT
Organism: Bacillota bacterium; assembly: GCA_012800795.1. Lineage (GTDB taxonomy): Bacteria > Bacillota > Dethiobacteria > Dethiobacterales > Dethiobacteraceae > JAAZIQ01. The sequence continues at coordinate 4,678 of JAAZIQ010000043.1, read as the reverse complement.
TCCGTTTCTGCCAGCTGCTTCTCAGCTTTCTCCAACTCAAGATTAAGTTCCTTAATTCTTTCTTCTCTGGCAGCAATGGTTTTTTCAAATTCTTTTAAGGCTGCTTCCAATTCGGCTATCTCTTTCTGCGTTTCCTCCGGGCTGCCATAAACAGTACTACTAATAATTACAGTAAAAAAACAAAACAAAAGCAGGGTTATAAGCAGGCTGCGAGTAGATCTCATACTTTCCCTCTCCCTCTACACCTTTAAATATTTGCGTATCGAAATTAGACTCCCTACGCCGCCCATTAGAGTCCCCAATAACAGTAAACCCAAAAAGATTGGCAAAAGCTTTTCCAGTGCGGTAACCGGCCTGAGAAAAAAGGCAAAGGCATCCTGCTGCAACGTTGCTGCCAATTTACCATAAATGAAAGCCAGGCCTGCCGTTGAGGCCAAAGCTCCTATCCATCCCATTGATATGCCCTCCAGCAGGAAAGGGAAACGAATAAACCAGTCACTGGCGCCTAGGTATTTCATAATACCGATTTCCTCGCTGCGGGCAAGTACTGATAAACGGATTGTAGTAACAATTAAAAAGACTGCCCCCAAAGCCAGTAAAACACTAATGCCTACAAGCAATGTGTTCAGCCAGCTTGTTACTTTCAATAAACGATTAACCAAATCCTCACCATAATCGGCTAGTTCTACACCGGGAATGTTTCTGATTGCCTCAGTCAGCTCTGCAACCAAAGCCACATCTGTAGCTTTGACACGGTAAGCATCGGGGAGTGGATTATCTTCACCGGCTAAACCACTTAGCAGGATAGCATCTCCCAATGATTCAGCCAAGATTTCCAAGCCTTCTTCCTTTGAAACAAAAGTTATGCTTTCTACTCCTGCCAAAGCGGAAAGCTGTTCTCCCACTTTTTTCGCCTCAGCACCTTCCTGCAAAAATACGCCAATCTCCACATTTTCTTCAACGCCGGTCACAAATTGTCCCACATTTACTGCCAATAACAGAAAACCACCCAGAATCGCCAGCGAAACGGCAATAATGCCGGACGTAACCAGCGCCAACCAAATATTTCTTTTTAGAGAAACGAAGCTTTGGCGCAAACAATATTTTAGCGAATTAAAATTAATCATGATAACTCCCCCGCAGTTCATCTCTGACTAAACAGCCCTCAGATAAGGCAATCACTCTTTTTTGCATTCGATCCACCACGTCCCAGGCATGAGTAGCAATGATAACAGTAGTGCCGCTTTCATTGATCTCCGCAAACAATTCCATCAACTGCCATGATGTGCCGCGATCCAAATTGCCCGTTGGCTCATCTGCCAAAAGAATAGTCGGCTCTTTAATCAAAGCACGGGCCACACCGACACGCTGCTGCTCTCCACCTGAAAGTTCTGCAGGAAAAGCATTTTCTTTTCCTGCCAACCCCACCTTCGCTAAAGCCAGGGGCACTTTTTCTTGTATTTCCGCCGGTGATTTTCCCAGTACTTCCAAAGCAAAGGCCACATTTTCAAAAACAGTCTTTTGCTTTAAAAGCCGAAAGTCTTGGAACACCATACCAATTTGGCGTCTATGTTTTAATAATGCACCTTTCTCTAGAAGGGCAATATTTTTCCCGTTAAAAAAAATTTCTCCCTTTGTCGGCAGCTGCTCCCGAAAAAGCAGCTTAATTAAAGTGCTTTTTCCTGCCCCACTGGGCCCAACCAAAAAAACAAATTCACCATTATCTATTTGCAGCGAAAGGTTAGATAAAGCAGGCCGGTCACTACCGGGGTAAATTTTTGTCACATTCTTAAACTCAATCAAAATAAGCACCCCTTTATGAAAACAGCTTTACTACAAAGTTCGACTACTTTCAAATTAATCCTCTTAATAACAAATATTTGTTAATTTAATTTTGTTTGCTTTTGCGAAGCTGCAGACAAAAAAAAAGCCGCTTTCGAAAAAGCGGGTCATTTCTATGTTTAACTATTTTTCACCAAGGATCCCGGTGTTCCTGCCACAAGCAGTCTTTCCTTTTCCTGCAGTAGCTGCTGATATTCCCTTCGCAGGCAGCCAATCCTTGCAGCTTTTCTGATGATTCTCGCCGGTCCTGCTCCAGAAAACAATGTCTTTCGGCATCATGCAATTCTGCATCCAAATAGCAAAGGTAATTTAGTTTCTTTTACGCACTAACAATGCCTCACCCAAAGCATAATAAGTGCCGTCTCCCGGGATATAGGCAATGGGATTAATTTTTTTAGTAAGCGGCAAATGATATTCATCTAAACAATCATCATCAACTTTCACATCTACTATTTCCGCTATAAAAATGGTATGCAGCCCCAAATCTTCTGCTTTTATTACTTTGCACTCTATATTCACCGGAAACTCTTTGATGTAGGGGGCATCAACAAGCTCACTGCGTACAGGCGTTAAATCTGTTTCTGCAAATTTATCTGTATCCCTACCCGATGTTTTGCCAAAGTAATCTAATTGCTCTAGATACTTTTGAGAGGGAATATTAACGGTAAAGGCCTTCTTTGCCATTAAATTACCATATGTATAAGTCTCTTTACGCACTGAGATAGAGAGACTGGCCGGGTTACCGTTCACCACACCAGCCCAAGCAACCGTCATTACGTTAGCTTTGCCGTCTGCATCATAAGTAGCTACCCCCACAGCCGGGCAAGGGTACAAAAATGTTTTTGCCCCTATAGATTCTTTCATTTTCATCGCCTCCAAAATTTTATTATTTTACTTTTCCTTGTAAAAATTTTTGCCTTAAAGCAGCCGGAAACTTTTCGATGGCATAGCGCAGCATAGTACGCGGCATTTTTTGATAATGACGCCGCAAAAATTCATGTTCTAGCTGAAGATCCCGTTTTCCTACCTCGCGCAGCATCCACCCCACTGCTTTATGAATTAAATCATGAGGATGATCCAAAAGAATTTCCGCCAGCTGCAAAGTGTCAGAATAAAAACCTGCTTTAATAAATGCAAAAGTCGCAATAATGGCCATCCTCTGCTCCCATAAATTGTTAGAACGTGCCAATAGATATAGAATATCCTTTTCCCGATGTAATAAATAAGCACCCAAAATTTTATAGGCGGAAGAATCCACAAGATCCCAGTTATTGATATATGCCGTGTTTTGCAAATAAAGGGCTACAATCTGCTCCTTTTCAGTTTCATCCTTAGCTTTTTCAAACCGATATACTAACATAAACAGTGCCGTCTGTCTATATTCATGAATAGGCTCTTGCAGCAATTTAATAATCTCAGACAAGGAAAGCTTTTGAAAATACTTTTTTGCCACGCGGCGCTGATCAGGCACACTAACGCCTAAAAATCTGTCGCCCTCACCGTATCCGCCGGGGAATGCCTGAAAAAAACGGGGCAAAAATTCAGCTTTTTCGGCATTGGCGTAGAACTTTAAGTTTTCTTTTACAAACGAAAGATTAGACATTGCAAAGCACCGGCTTTCTTTACATGTTGATACCACTTAAACATTGGCATAGATTGAACGCAGTGCTTCTATCTCCATGCCCGCATAGAGCCCACTAGTGGTGCCAAGAATAAATTTTTTACCTTGTGCCAACTCCCGGGCTGATTTTATCAATTCCTGCAGCAGAGCGGCATCATTAGCCGCTGCCTCCAGGTCATCTGTATCCAGGTGCCCCCACAGGCAAACATCTACTTTGCTCTGTATCTCCTCTATCTGCATCCCTGCCGTTTTCTCCAGACACTGTAAGCCTGTAATACCTGTTTTAATAATATCGTCTAAAACTGAACTGTAATTGCCATCTGAGTGATAAAAAACAGGCAAGCCAAGTTTTAAAATGCGTTCTACCTGCCGTGCCAGGCTGGGAATAAAAAACTCACGAAAAACTTTAGGATGTGCAAATAAACCTTGCTGATAAGCAATATCATCGGCAAGAATCAAACCGTTAACTCCTTCACCCGCCAATTTATCTATCATATAGAAATTTAATTTTTCCACCTGCGCAATTAATGCTTCCACCATGAGGCGGGAACGTAACTGACTGCAAAATTTCTGTGGACCCAGCAGCCTCATCCCCCACTCAAAGGCACCGTCGAGTACGCCAAAAATAAAAATCGATGTATTTACCGTCCACTCTTTAAGATCCGGCCACCGGTATGTTTCTCTCGCAGGCAGCTTCTCCGGCTTAAATGAGTACTGGGGCGACAGAGAGTAAATGTCCAGTCCCATTCCTTGCACAAAAGCCAGTTTCTCCGGAAAACCAACCTTTTCCGCTCCCAGACTCTGCTGAATTACGTCCTCATTAATGCAGAGTTCTCCTTTTGGTAAATAGTCGCTTACTTTATGCTGCAGCACCTTTTGTACTAACTCGCGTGAAGTAAGATCATGTTTTAACTGCATTTTTCTCCTCCCCGATTAAAAAAGCTGCCCCTAAAGGGTAGCTTTTTAAATATTCTAACTGGTATTCTACATAGTTACTTCATTTTTGGAAACATCATTGTTCTGGCAAAAGTGGAAGTAAAGGCCGGGTCTGAACCCAACTCAATAAATTCAACATTTCTTGCCGCTCCGGCTGCTCTTTCATATTCACTGCTTGATAATAAGGCCAGTTTGGCACCGGCTCCGGCAGCATTACCCACCATGGTGATGCGGTCTTCCAATTCCGCCGGGATCAAACCTATGACACAGGCGCTGTGT
>JAAZIQ010000042.1 GCA_012800795.1 Bacillota bacterium | reverse complement strand
TACTATACAATTATGGAGCGGAAGACGGGATTCGAACCCGCGGCCCTCGCCTTGGCAAGGCGATGCTCTACCACTGAGCCACTTCCGCAAATGGTGCCGAGACCCAGAATCGAACTGGGGACACGCGGATTTTCAGTCCGCTGCTCTACCGACTGAGCTATCTCGGCAATAAAATGGCGGAGCTGACGGGAGTCGAACCCGCGATCTCCTGCGTGACAGGCAGGCATGTTAGGCCACTACACCACAGCTCCTTAGTCATGACACTTCTATAGTATACACAAGTACTGCTAAAAAGTCAACAGCTCTTTGTCAGGAAATTTATTCCGCTTGATGTTGTTTTTCATCTTCGGAGGCGTAATAAATCAGAGTCTGCAATTCAGTGGTTAGATCGGCATTATGAACATAAACATCTTCGGGAACATCTAATTTGACCGGTGCAAAATTTAAAATAGCCGTTATACCGTTTTCTACGAGTAAATCCGTTACATCCTGAGCCGCATCAGCCGGCACTGTAAGCATGGCAACTTTGACTTTTTCCTTCTGCATAAACTTCGGCAGTTGATCAATGGGCAATACCTTTAAGCCCTCAACACCTGTTTCACCTGGCTTTTTGTCAAAAACCCCCACAATATCAACATAGCGGTTTTTTCCGGCATTGTAGCGGGTTAGGGCTTTACCCAAATGACCAAAACCAACCACAATAATTTTTGTTTGCTTATCTAAGCCGATTATCCTTAATAGCCTTTCCCTGAGATAGCTGGTATTATATCCTGTACCACGCGTACCAAAAGCGCCAAAATAGGCCAAATCTTTGCGAATCTGTTCAGCAGTAAAACCGGTTTCTTCACTTAAGACACGAGAGGAGATAATTTCTACATCACGGCGGATAAGATTATCTAATACTCTTAAGTAAATTGGCAACCGTTTTACTACGGATTTTGGGGCCTTATTACGTCGGGTCATAACTACTTCCTCCTCCAATACACTTTACATTCCGTCTGTTACGACTGTAACAAAGCAGAAAAATAAAATAAGCATATCCAATTGCCTTCCATATCCTTCCAGAAAAAGGTTCGCTCAATTTGTATTCAAGAAACTTAAGCAAATTTCCTGCTACTTAACTTAATTTTTTAATTATTCCTTACTATTTGCATAGCTTATAGGCGCTTTACTGCCAAAAGTAATGGGGGGTAATTAATCTGATTAATAAATTGATACTCTAAAACAGTAAAATCCTGTTGTGGTAAAGCCGTGCAAAAATCTCGCACAGCCTGATATTCTTCCTTTCCCCCCGGATGTCCGGTATAAACGACTAATGTTATAATACCACCTTGTTTTAAAGAATTAATGGCAATCTGCAGCGCGGCCACAGTGCTCTCTGCTTTTGTCACTATGGCATGGTCGCCGCCGGGCAGATACCCTAAATTAAACATTACCGCCGCCAGCGGTTCTTGAGGCCAAAATTCCCGCTTGGCGTGACTGACGTTTTTTAAGGTTACCCGCTCCTGCACCCCTGCAGACTTAATTCTTTTTTCCGTACTGATAATTGCTTCTTTTTGAATATCAAAAGCATATACATGACCCTTTGCACCTACACATTGGGCTAAAAAAACTGTATCATGACCATTGCCGCAGGTTGCATCAACAACAATCTCTCCCTCTTTTACAGTATTTTTCACCAACTCCTGAGCAAAAAGCAAAGGCTTTTTCATTTGTCATTCCCCCAAATACAGTGGTCCCATTAGCCATTGTTTTTTTTTCTTTTTCTGGCTCTGTCCTTTTCACTTACATATAAATTGCCATCTGTATCGAGGCTAGCATACAGCACATCTTCGATCCGATCAATACCCTGTTTACGCAGTTCTTTCAGCAGCCAGTCCTTATCCAGTTGTAGATTGCGTAAATTTTTATGATGAACATGACCGTCAAAAATAAGCGGCGTAGGTATGCCTTCATATTTCGTGGGCAAGCCTAAATCCTCCGGAGTTACCGGCCGCTTATTGGCTTTCAATTGTACGCTTAACTCGCCGGAGGTTTCCAAAATAGCATACTGCACATCAGCAATATTGGATACGTCTTTTTCTCGCAGCTGACCTACCAAATCGGAAACATTATAGCGTAGTTTTCGTAATTCTTTTTCTATAATTTTGCCATCAGCTATCACAATACTGGGTGAACCGTCAATAATGTTGCGGATTGTATGGCTTTTCAAACATAGGTATGATAACAAGATTTCTAATGCAACCAGTGTGAATATTGGCACTAAAGCCACAAGCAATGGCATATCAGTCTGTTCCATGGCCATGGCCGCCAGTTCCGCTATCATAATGGCCACAACAAAATCAAAAGCGGACAGTTCTCCCACTTCACGCTTACCCATGATGCGTATAGATACAAGAACCACTAAATAGATCAGAACCGTTCTGTAAAATAAGGTCAATGCCATTTACATGCAGCACCCCTGTGCAAGATAGTCACCTTTTATTTTAGCCTTCATCAGGGCTATCCTATACACAAGAGTAATGCCCAAAAACTATGCTAGCCTTCTGTGATTAAAACCTGATCCTCCTTACCGTCAACTTCCTCCAGCTTTACTGCTATACTCTCCTTTCGGCTTGTAGGAACATTTTTCCCCACGTAATCGGCACGAATCGGCAACTCCCTATGACCGCGATCCACCAGCACTGCCAGCTGGATGGATCTAGGGCGACCTAAGTCCATTAAGGCATCCATTGCCGCCCTAATGGTACGTCCAGTATAGAGAACATCATCTACTAAAACAATTTTACTGCCCGTAATTGCTGCTTCAACTTTAGTACCGTCTCCTTGCGGCTGTCGGGCTGACAGATCAAGGTCATCACGGTAAGGAGTAATATCTATAAAACCTATTGGTGGTTCTTTCCCTTCTATCAAACCAATATTTTTGGCAATCCTTTGTGCCAGCGGCACGCCGCGCGTCCTTATACCCACCAGCACTAAACCATCTATGCCTTTATTGCGTTCTAGTATTTCATGAGCAATCCTCATTAGCGCTCTGCGGACTGCTTGCGCATCCATAATCTTTCTTTTTACCTGCATTCTCCATAACCCTTCCTTTAGGTCTTACGTAAATCATTTAATAACTCTAAAAAATCAGCAGGCGGCCCACAAGAAAACTCCATATAGCGCCCATCTAAAGGATGACAAAAACCCAACAACCTGGCATGTAGAGCCTGTCCCTGCATTTTGGTCTTTTGCTTCTTGTAACCGTAAACCGGATCACCTACCACCGGATGACCAATGGAAGATAGGTGGACACGAATCTGATGTGTACGGCCTGTTTCTAGGCGCAAAGCCAAATAGGTGTATTTTTCAAAAAGTTCCAGAACTTTAAAATGCGTAACTGCACGCCTCCCCCTATTATTTTGTGTAACCGTCATTTTTTTTCTGTCTTGAGGGTGGCGAGCAATGGCCGCATCGATTATGCCCTTGCTTGTTTTCAATCTACCGTGCACAATGGCTACATATTCCCTTTTTACGCTATGTTGTTTAAACTGCCTCGCCAGCTCCAGATGTGCCTGATCATTTTTTGCCACTACCAAAACTCCTGAAGTATCCTTATCGAGACGGTGGACAATTCCCGGTCTGGCTTCGCCGCCAATCCCCGAAAGATCCCGGCAGTGATATAGAAGCGCATTAACTAATGTCCCTTCGCTATGTCCTGCTGCCGGATGAACAACCATTCCCTTGGGCTTATTAACCACAAGCAGTGAGTTGTCTTCGTATAAAATCTCCAGAGGAATTGCCTCCGCCTGTAGGGGGGAGGCTTTAACCTGAGGGATGGTAACGGTTATTGTCTCGCCTTCCCGGACACGGTAGTTGGCTTTTCGCTCAGTATCATCCACCAAAACTTGGCCTGCCGAAATTAGTTTTTGCACACGTGAACGCGTTAAATCCTGCATTAAAGCCGCAACAGTCACATCCAAGCGCTCTCCTGCCAGTTTTTTATCAATTGTGAATGAAAAAAACTCCATTTTATTTCCCCCGACCTAGCGGCCAAACATAGATAGCTACAAAAGCAGCTGCCGCTCCTACTAAACTTACAGACTGCCCCAAGGTTAAAAAACCTACATACAGATCGGTCTCACGGAAAAATTCAAGCAAAAAACGGTAAATACCGTAAAGAAAAACAAACTCCAAAAAAAGTTGGCCGTCAAAATGAGTTTTCTGCCGGCGCCACCATAAAATTATAAAAATTATTAAACCGGCGGCTGCAGAATATAGCTGTGTCGGGTGCCGCAGAATGTTGTCCCCAGCAACCGAAGGCAAGGCCCAGGGAAGTTCACTGGGGCGACCAAAGCAGCAGCCATTAAGAAAACAGCCAATCCGTGCAATTGCATAACCTAATGCCAGCCAAGGAGCAACCAAGTCTGCCACTTTCCCCTGCGGCATCTTATGGCGCCAGGTATACCATAACCCGTATACAGCACCGGCTGCTAAACCACCATGAAAAGAAAGCCCCCCACTGCGAAGATTAAAAATCGCAAGAGGTTGAGCTAAGTAGCGCGATATATCTAAAACCACATATAGTATACGTGCTCCCACAATGGCCGCAATCATAGTATAAATCGCAAAATTAACTGTTTTTTCTTCACCTAAACCTAAATGACGCCCTTGTCTGATTAGTCCTACAGTCCCAATGACAAAGGCAATGGCAATAAAAACACTATAAGCATATACTTCAAAACTGCCAAGACGAAACAAAACAGGATGCATAGATTATCCTTTCTCCTACGGTATCTGAGCCATTTCCCATAGTAATAGCGCTATTCCTATAAAAATTGCCAGATCGGCCACATTAAATATTGGACAAAACCGCAGATCAATAAAATCCACAACATAACCAAAACGCAGGCGGTCAATTAAATTGCCTAAGGCACCTGCCAGCACTAAAGAAATGGCAAACCGCCATAATTTAAGTTCCCCGGGCAAACGGGCAAAGCACAAAACTATCACCATAATAACTATAATAGAGACTATGGTAATCATTTTTGTTTGCCCGGCAAAAAATGAAAAAGCAGCACCGGTATTGCGTATATAGGTAAGATGGAAAACATTTTTAATAACGGCTATGCTTTGCCGCACTGTCATTTTGTGCCTAATTAACCACTTTGTTAACTGATCCAGGCAAAGAATAGCCACCATAATAAAGAGATTGGACAACCTTAACACCCCAAAGCCGCGCAATCTCCTTTATTCTATCATAGGGCAAACTTTGCCGCAATCTGTTCACAGCTCCCGCTTTAATCCGGCAGCTGCCTTTTATATTCGTCATTAGAAATCCTCTCAATATCTTCCACGGCACCAATTGTATCATCACTTTCAGCATTAGTTTCACGGTAGAAAACATGCGGCAGTTTATTGTACTGGTTCACATCCTGCCAGGCATCTTCGCCATCGTAGCCGGTATAATCCTCACCATCCATATAAGTACGCGCGAAAGGTGACATGAGATTTAATTCTTCAATGGGGCGCGGGTAATCATGGGGCATACCCTCTGCCTGCTTTTTACATTCCACGCAAAATTCCGTATACGGAACTGCATCCAGTCTTTCCTCGGGAATAGCTTGGCCGCAATTCTCGCAATAACCATACTTCCCTAGCGCTATTTTTTCCAGCGCTTCTTCTACTTTATTTAATACCATTAAATTTTTTTCATGCAAGGAAATATCCTTCGCCCGTTCAAAATTTTCAGAGGCAATATCGGCCGGGTGATTATCAACCACAGACAATTCCTGGGTAGCATCACGCAGATTCTCCTGTTTTTGCAGCCCTTCAGCAAATCTTACCTGCTCCATTAGGTCTTTTTTTATCTGCTGTAGCTGCTCTTTGCGCTTCTTTAATTTTTTATCCATTCTTATCCTCTCCTACATATGTTCTTGTACTATTTGCACCAATTCAGCTATATAATCACCTATAATGGGCAAATTTAATACCACCAGGCGTCTTAAAAGAGAAATAACAACAGCCGCCACAACTGTGGCTCCAATTGCCGCCCCCACACCGCGTCCTATGCCGCCAAGGAAATTTACCCAAAAAAAACGGCGTGGATTATTCAAAAGCTCGATGTATTCAGCAAGATTAAATTTATCTATTTCCTGCAGCAGCTTTGCCACTTTCTGATTCAAACGGTTTAACAAAAACTCATTATGTCTTGACGGCCTCGCCAATTCTTTTCCTCCTCTAGACATTTCCATTAATTCAGCGTCTATTACAGTTTTCCCAAATATCTTCTTCTCAAGCCAAAATGAACAAAATAGTGCTCATATAAAATAACACGGCCAACGCCGTGTTATTTATGCTATTTATGAATTTAAGCTGTAATGGTTTCCGTGCAACGGGGACATAGAGTGGGATGCTCCGGATTAGTACCCAGTTGTGGATGAATCATCCAGCAGCGTTCACATTTTTCCCCCTCTGCCTTGCTGACAGCCACCGCTAATCCCTGCACCACCGGAACATCGGCCGGTACGCTTCCGGGCTCATGCAGCCTACAGGCAGAGACAATAAATAATTCGGCCAAACGATCCTTAAAGGGCAGCAGAGCTTTGTAAGCCGTCTCGTCGGGATATAAATCCAATGCAGCAGCAAGGGAAGAACCGATTAATTTCTCCCTCCGTGCCACTTCTAAGCGCTGTGTTACCACATCTCGGTAACTTAATAGTTTTTCCCAACGGGCTGCCAATTCATCATTTTTATAAGTTTCATTAACTCGCGGCCAATCCGCCAACTGCACTGATTCCACTTCTTTTACGGGCAGATAACTCCAGGCCTCCTCTGAAGTAAAGGTTAAGACAGGAGCAATTAGTTTAATTAAAGTCACTAAAATCTCATATAAAACAGTTTGTGCAGAACGGCGGGCTACAGAAGCCGCTGCCGAGGTGTAAAGCCGGTCTTTTAAGACATCCAAATAAAAATTGGACATTTCAATGACACAGAAATTATGGATGGCATGAAAGACCACATGAAAATCAAATTCTTCATATGCTCGGCTGACGCGCTCCACTAAAACCTGCAGACGGTGCAGAGCATACTGATCTAACTCATCCAGTGATTCATAAGCCACTCTGTCTGCTGCCGGATCAAAATCACTGCAATTACCCAACATATAGCGAATGGTATTACGAATTTTACGATAAACTTCCGATAGCTGCTTTAAAATATCTTTTGAGACACGCACATCGCTCTTAAAATCAGATGAAGAAACCCAAAGGCGCAAAATGTCTGCACCGTATTGTTTGATAATTTGTTCCGGAGCAATAACATTACCAAGGGATTTGGACATTTTCCGCCCCTCACCGTCTACCACCCAGCCATGCGTTAAGGTGGCTTTGTAAGGAGCCCGCCCCCGGGTTGCCACGGAAGTTAAAAGCGAAGATTGAAACCAACCGCGATATTGGTCCGAACCTTCAAGATATAAATCAGCAGGAGAAACCAGGTCAGGATGTTTCTCCAAAACGGCGGCATGAGTAGAGCCGGAATCAAACCAGACATCCATAATATCGGTTTCCTTGCGAAACTCATCATGGCCACAAGCAGGACAGTTAGTACCCTCCGGCAAGAGCTCTTTGGCCTCTCGAATAAACCAGGCATCGGATCCTTCGCGGGCAAAAATCTCTGAAACTTTAGCGATCGTCTCTTCGTTTATCAATTCTTGATTGCAGGACTGGCAGTAGAAAATGGGAATGGGAACACCCCAGACACGTTGACGGGAAATACACCAATCATCACGGTCTACAACCATATTATGAATGCGTTCTTCTCCCCAACTGGGAATCCATTTCACATCTTTAATGGCTTTTAGTGCTTCCTGGCGAAAACCTTCTATGGAAGCAAACCATTGTTCTGTCGCTCGGAATAAAACCGGATTTTTACAGCGCCAGCAGTGCGGATAAGGGTGGTTAATAAAAGATAAGGATAATAAGGCGGCCTGCTCCTCTAAAGCCTGTGTTACTTTTTTGTTGCCTTCATCATAACGGAGACCGGCAAATTGACCGGCAGCCTCAGTGAAGCGGCCTTTATGATCCATAGGAGCAAAGATTTCCAGGCCATAACGTAAGCCCACCTCATAGTCTTCCTGCCCATGTCCGGGTGCCGTATGTACACATCCGGTACCCGCTTCCAAAGTGACATGTTCGCCTAAAATAACATGCGAACTACGATCATAAAGGGGATGTTGACAAACAATACCTTCCAGATCCTTACCCACATATTTTTCCTGCACGGTATAATCGTCAATTTTCAATGCTTCCATCACACCGGCCACCAACTCCTCGGCCATAATTAAATCACCATAGACTTGGGTCCTGACGCGGACATAACTGTAGTCAGGATGCAGGCAAATTGCCAGGTTAGCAGGAATTGTCCAAGGTGTTGTGGTCCAGATTACAAACCAAGTGTCATCACTTTTTTTCAGCTTTCCTTTATCATCTACAACCGGGAAACGCACATAAATAGAAGGAGAACGATGATCATGATATTCAATTTCAGCTTCGGCCAGTGCGGTTTCACAAGTAGGGCACCAGTGAACGGGCTTTAGGCCTTTATAAATATAGCCTCTTTTCGCCATTTCGCCAAATACTTTTATCTGCTCAGCTTCAAACTCCGGCTTAAGTGTAATGTATGGGTCATCCCAATCTCCCCGCACACCGAGACGTTTAAACTGTTCCCGCTGAATATCTAAATATTTCAGGGCAAATTCACGGCAATGCTTGCGCAATTCCAGCGGTGTGACTTCATTACGCTTTACTTTACCCGATTTTAATACTTGGTGTTCAATGGGCAAACCGTGTGTATCCCAACCCGGCACATAGGGGGCATCAAACCCCAGCATAGTGCGGTGTTTGACTATAATATCTTTCAACACTTTATTCATGGCTGTGCCCATATGAATACTGCCATTAGCATACGGCGGGCCATCATGTAAAACATATTTGGGACAATTTTTGCGGTGCTCCTGTACCCTACGGTAAAGATCCATCTCTTCCCACTTTTTTAACATTTCCGGCTCCCTTTGGTGCAAACCGGCACGCATGGGAAAATCAGTTTTGGGTAAATTTAAGGTTTGTGCATAGTCTTTCTTTTCCATGGTTTGGCCTCCAACAACTAGTTTTAAATCTATCGAAAAATAAAAACCGTCCTGCCTGAGGACGGGAATAATTCCCGCGGTACCACCCCGCTAATCACACCTATGGGTGTGATCTCTTCAAAATGATAACGGTATTTACCGACTTGGGCTACTAAATTACACCCTGCAACTCCCGGGTGATTTTCAACAAAAACTGTCCACCGGTTCGCACCAATCCCGGCTCTCTGTTGGCACATATTTTTGTCTACTCGTCCCGTTCATTGTTTTTAACCTATTTAATTATTGCCTATTATAAACAAATGATTTCTCAATGTCAAGAATCGCCCCTGTGCCCTGCTTTCCCCACCGGAATGAAGCGGTTAATGAACGCCAAATAAGTACGTAAATGCAAATTTAAAAGCTTAGTTATACACATGAAGCATATAACTAAGCCGCCTCTTAAGCTCCTTTTCCCTCTTCTTCGGAAGTCAGCCAGTCCTCCATTTCAAGTGCCGCAAGCTGTGCTTCCACCAGAGAACGAAAACGCATTTTGTAAAACTGCACCTGCTTATATACTTCCTCATGTTCTGAAAGGATACGGCTTGCTTTATAGCGTGCATCCTCCATAATCCGTGCAGCCTCTTTCTCCGCTTCGCGGCGTATCAATTCCGCTTCCTTGGCAGCATTGCGCTTAACTTCTTCTGCAGTTTCCTGCGCCACTACTATGGCATTATGTAATGTTTGCTCCATTTTTTGATAGTGGTTCAACTTTTCTTTAAGTTGCTCAATTTGTTCTTTGGCGGCAATATTTTCTTTAATTAATTCTTCGAACTCCTTGGCCACACGATTTAAGAACTCGTCCACTTCAGACGGTGAAACACCACGAATGGAGCGGTTAAATTGTTTATTTTGGATATCAATAGGTGTCAATGACATTTTCATTCACTCCCCGCTTTTTTTCCGGCATTTCCTGTATTTCTCTTTATAGCCTGATAATTCCTGCACAGAATTAAAGATATTTTTTTAAAAGCAGGCGCACTCTTCCTTTTTTACTTTCCCCTAAAATTTGCTCTACTTCCACACGTCCCCGACCGGCAACAGAAATAATATCCCCTTCCTTCACCGCTGTACTGGCATTTTTTACCGACTGCCAGTTTAGCTTTACCTGTCCAGCACGTATTGCCGGGACAAGCTTGCTGCGTGAAAGGCCAAAACCAGAACTGGCTACCGCATCCAAACGCAGACTGGCCACCGTTGTTTTAATGCTGCGAAATCGCCCTGTGCCCGGGGTTAACTCGGTCGGTGTGATGGCACGGGGTTTAATGGAATATTTACCTACAGCCTGCCAGTTCGAAAGGATAAAATTAAGGACTTCCGGATGCAGCACAACCTGCACTCGTCCCTCCGCCGTTAAAATATCACCTATTTTTTCCCGGCGTAAACCAAGGGCTAAAAGAGAACCGAGAAAATCGCGATGTGTTAATCTTTCAGCCTGAACAGGCAGTCCGGCTTCAACACAAGCAAGAGGTACATTATGGATTGAAAACTGCCGCGCCGTAGGAAAAATTAAAATCCGAACGCGCTCTGCAGCGTCATAGCCTCCCCAAGCAATCTGCTTAATTTCTTTATAATAATGCAGGACGCGATCGGCTATACGCTGCTGATAAGGATCAAAAAAATCAGTTATCTGCGGCTTGTTCGTTGCCAATAATTGTTCTATTTTATCCAGCATTGTGCATGATGTATGTTTCTCTGTTTCCTGAATAAAATGCTGCAAAATCTTGTCCCTGTCCATCAATGCGACAGCTCCCTACTTATCAAAATCTGTTATAATGCCACGTTCATTTAATTCTTTACGCATCTCATCATTTATTTCCACCTGGGCAGGTGTGAAGACAAAAATTTGTTGGCTGACTTTCTGCATATTACCGTCTAAGGCATATGTTGCTCCCGAAATAAAATCAATAATACGTTTTGCCACACTGATTTCAGTATCCTCAAGATTTACCAGTACGGATTTTTTATTTTTAATATGCCCCACTATAGCCTGTGCTTCAGCAAATTCTTGCGGTTTAGTAATTACTAAGCGCATATTGCTGCTTGTATTAATTGCATTATGTAGATTAATAACATTTCCCCTACTTACCGGCTGCAAATTTCTCTCCACATTTTCTTCCGTCTCTTCTTCCTGGACTTCTTCCACAAGTCCCAAAAATGTTAATGCTTTCTCCCAAAGCGTCGCCACTTTCATTCCCCCTGATTATGATCTTTTACCAAACAGCAAACTTCCGACACGTACTAGATTAGCCCCTTCTTCGATGGCAATTTCAAAATCATTAGACATGCCCAGCGAAAGAATTTTCATCTGTACACCCGGCACACGAATTTTTGTAAAAAGCTGATACATTTCCCGAAAATAAGGCCTTGCATCTTCCGGATCAGTACTATAAGGCGGTACTGCCATTAAACCTTCAATCTTGAGCCGAGACAGTTTCCCGGCTTCAGATAAAAAGTCCTCTACCTCCAGCGGATCCAAACCGCCTTTTTGCTTTTCTCGGCCAATATTAACCTGCACCAACGCTCGAACCGTTGTCTCTAATTTTTCTGCCTCACGCTGCAGTGCCAAAGCCAGCTTCCACCGATCCAAGGAATGAATCAGCGAAAATTTACCCACCACATTTTTAACTTTATTTGTTTGCAGACGTCCAATAAAATGCCACTCAGCCTGTGGAAAAAGCTCCAGTTTAGGCATTGCCTCCTGTACCCGGCTCTCACCAAAACACATTAGTCCTAAAGCCATAGCTTCCTCTATTCTTTCCACAGGAACGGTTTTAGTCACCCCAACTAATTTTACCGCTTGTCCCCCGGCACGCTTTGCCGCCTGCTGTATACGATTTCTTACTTCATTAAATTGTAATTCCAACTGCTGCTTCATATTTTCTGCCCCTCTTTTACCAGTCTTGGATTAACGATAACAGACATGCCCTCACGCACACCGTCTACCGCCACTTTTTCCTTACCGGCCTGCAATACCTGCACAGGCAGAAAACGAACATATGATTTCTCCAGCACATAAACTCCTGCTTGTCCATCCCGCAGTACTATGGCTTGGGCAGGTAAAATAATAGCTGCCGTTCTGTCTGCTATTAACTCTGCGGCAAGAAAACGTTGGCGGTAATATTCATCAACAGACTGCTGCAGCATAAAAACAGCCGTTATTTTTTCCCCATCTTCCCGTAAAGACTTGACTTGGGCGGCAATATTCTCTGACCCGGAAAAGCGCAAGTACACTGTCTGTTTTCCGTCTAAAGAAATAAAATGCTCTTTCTTAAACTGTACGGCATAGTACCAACTATGATTATTAACTATTTTAAAAAATAGGGAACCCTGCTGTACTTCAGCTCCATTGGCGAGAGTCTCAACCTGCAGCCCGCTTTGCTTTAGTTTTTCGAAATCTAATGATACGGGATTTTCGACAAGTAAAGGCAACAGCATACTTTCCAGGCCATCAAGCTCCCGCACGACAACTCCTGGTTCAGGCATAGTTACAGTATGCGTATTTCCTGCCACCGTCACTATCTTAGCCACCGTTTCTCCCAGAGCTAAGCGTTCACCGGTTTCAACCTGCCAGTGCAGTGTGCCGCTTACCGGTGCTGCCATCACACGTTCATGCCGGATTATTACCCCTTCCACCGGCAAGGATTGTTCCAGTACTCCCTTTTGCGCCGTTATAGTTTTTATAAAAAGAGCCGCCACAACTTTGCGCCCTGCCGACCAGGATAGCTGTAAGAGTAAAAGACCGACGGCAAGCCCAAGCAGCTTATATAATAGTTTTCCGCTTTTTCTTTTTTCTTCCTGCTTTTCTCCCGTAATAACTCTGAATTTTCTCCTCTTTTGCATTGTTCTCCTACCACTTCATTGAAATTATCCCGGCCATTCGCCCGGTCCTCCCTCCGGACATGCGGTAAGAATAAAAGAGATCCGTATGACAGGCTGTACAATAAGAGCTTTTAACAATATTCTCCGCACATAGTCCCGCTTCCAACAGCAGTAAACGGTGAAACTCAGGTAGATCAAAATAATAATACCCTTCTTTGCGCCCAACGACGGCCTGCTGCAGATGCGCTGGTATTTTTTCTATAACTTGCGCACCCACTTGATAGCAGCAAGGCCCAATAGAAGGCGACAAAGCTGCGCGAATATTTTCACTTCTGCTGCCTAAACGGACAAAGGCATCTATCATCAGCGGCCCCATCTGAGCCACGGCACCGCGCCAGCCTGCATGGGCCAACCCTATGATGCGTTCCAAAGGATCATAAAAATACAGTAGGGTACAGTCAGCAGCATGGGCCATTAACACAATTCCCGGTTCAGCACAGATTAAACCGTCCGCTGTGGGAATGGCATCCTCTAGACTGCGGTGCCCTGCACCGGCTAAAGCAGAAGTTACCTGCACAATCTTAGTGCCGTGAACTTGTTCACCAACCACCACGGCAGCAGCTTCATAACCTAAAGCAGCAGCAAGCCGTCGGCGGTTTTCCAAAACTGCCTCGGGCCTGTCGCTAACGTGCAGACCCATATTCAGCTGCTCATAGGGAGGGAAGCTGACGCCACCGCTGCGCAAAGTAAAAGCATGAACTATTTCCGGTGCCAGCAAATTGGTAAAAACCAAATAGTCCAAAGCACCCGCTGAACGAATCTCTTCCTTACGCATAGCTTAATCCCCCGCGAAAATGCAGCTCTGACAGTACTATTTTACCGCACTGCAGGCTGGCCGGTACATCAATAATGCGTTGATTGGAAGACCCACGATACAAGAGCGTTAAATCCTTCTGTTCTGCGAGAAAGGGGCCGTCTATCAGCAAATCCGCCGCAGCCAAAAGATCTGCCACGGCAGTTTCTGTTTTACTTTTCAGCAAAAGCTCCTCATAGGTATAACCACTGTAAACAACCAGATGCAGGCCGCGACTTTTTAGAATGGCGGCAAGGGCAGCAAGTGGCTGGGCCTGGGCAAATGGTTCACCACCGGAAAAAGTAACATTTCTGATATATCTATCCTGCAAAATTTCTGCCGCCAGTTCTTTTACATCCACCCATCGGCCACCGGCAAAATTATGGGTTTGCCGATTGTGACAGCCGGGGCAGTGGTGCGGACAACCCTGTGCAAATATCACCGTCCGCACTCCGGGCCCATCAACTACGCTTTGTTTATGCACTGCAGCTAATTTAAGTTGCATTCTTCTTTCTCCTCTATCTGCTATTAACTGCCGCACTCCTATTATAAATGAGCTTTTCTATCACGCAGTTCAGCCTGCTTAGCATTATTGAAACGTTCCTCAGTCGATAAATAGCCGGTTATACGGCGGATGCGCCGAATATCCAAGCCGCCACAAGCCGGACAAGTATCATTAACAATACCGCTAAAACCGCAACTCCGACACTCATCAAGGGGGAAATTAATACCGCCATAACCGATATCGGCAAGACTCATTTGCCGTACAATCTCCTCCACTGCCTCACAATTTTCACCTGGAGGTGACTCCAGCTCCACATAAGAAATATGTCCGGCATCACAATATTTATGATACGCTCCTTCAAGCTTCAGTTTTTCAACAAACGAAATATTGTAGTTTACCGGTATATGCATAGAATTCGTATAATATTCTTTATCCGTAACATTAGGCACATTACCAAAAAGGTCCCTGTCCAATTTTACAAAGCGGCCTGATAAGCCTTCCGCCGGAGTCGCTAGTAGTGTGAAGTTTAAATCAAACTCATCCGCAAACTGCTGCATACGCTTGGACATATGGGAGACAATTTTTAAACCAAGCTCCTGAGACTCTTTATCCTCACCATGATGTTTACCCATTAAAGCTATCAGTGTTTCCGCTAAGCCAATAAAGCCTACTGAAAGTGTTCCATGTTTTATAACCTCTTTGATTCTGTCCTGAGGAGTTAATTTTTCCGAACCGAGATAAAGTTTCTGCCCCATTAAGAAGGGCAGGTCTTTAGCTTTTAAATTTCCTAAAATCTCAAACCGATGCAGCAATTGGCGGGCAGCTAATCTTAACAGCCTGTCCAACTCAATAAAAAATAAATTAACATCGCCCGTCTGCAGTGCTAAACGGGGTAAATTAAGCGAAACGACAGCAATGTTGCCGCGGCCGGCAGATTGGGCGGCACCATGACGGTTGGCAATCACCCGGGTGCGGCAGCCCATATAGGCCACTTCATCGCCGTATGGGGCATTAAAAGAACTATCCATGAAACTAAAAGTGGGGTTTAATCTTTTTCCTGCCACCTTTAAAGCATAGATAAACAAATCATAATTAGGATCACCGGGATTAAAATTAACTCCCTTTTTTATGCGAAAAACAAGATTGGGGAAAATAGGACTTTCTCCGCGTCCAAGTCCCTTTTCAAAAGCCCGCAGTAGAGCATAAGTAACGGCACGTCCCATTTTGGTAGTGTCGGTTCCTATATTCAGGGATGAAAAGGGAACCTGTGCACCGGCACGGGAGTGCATAGTATTTAAATTATAAACCAGGCCTTCCATGGCCTGAAAAATTTCTTCCTCATCTGGCTCGTGCGGCATGGTGGCAATTATCTGCGATAAAGAACGGTCAAAGTGGGGAAAACTCTGCCCGCCAAACATATCGTTTTGATTGCTTTGTAAAATGATGGCTGCTTGCGCTAAAGCCGAAGCAATCCTTTTGGGCGGCCTAATATAGCCATAGCCGGTGTTAAATCCGTTTGATAGTAATTTGAAAAGATCAATCTGCAGACAGTTTAGTGTTTTACCATAATAATCAAGATCATGAATATGGAAAGTTCCACTGATGTGTGCCCGCGAAAATTCCTCCGGCAATAAATTGTTTAGATAATAACTTTTACTGGCTGCACTGGCAATTTGCAGCATTTTAGCCGAAGGAGAATTGGAAATATTGGCATTTTCTTTACTGGTTTCAATTAATATTTCTTTTACCGTATCCATCAAGTCGCTTTTGCCCTCACGAATCCGGCTACGTTTGTCACGATAAAGAATATAGGCTTTAGCTGTGCGGGCATGTCCATTTTCAATAAGTACTTTTTCCACAATGTCCTGCACTTCCTCTACCGTCGGAATCAGGCCGTTGGTATGGGATTTTTTTAATTCCTCTATAACCTGCTTTGTTAAATTTTCTGCTATTTCTCTGTTATCCCCACCCACAGCTCTAGCAGCCTTAACAATGGCATCAGTAATCTTTTCTGCATCAAATGGCACAACTCTTCCATCACGCTTACGTATTTCAGCAAACATCACTATTCCTCCGTAGATTAGTTAACTTTCAGCATTCTTCGGTGGCATTTCTGCCAGTGCTTTTTTAAAATCATTAATATCTTTAAATTTGTGGTATACCGAAGCAAAACGAACATATGCAACCTCGTCAATATCATAAAGCTTAACCAAGACTCGTCTGCCAATTTCATCTGAGCTAACTTCATGAGAGTAATCACTGCGCAATTCCCGTTCCAGCTCATCTACAAGCTGCTCAAAAACCTGGAGTGGTATATTTTGTTTGCCCCCTGCATAAATCAAACCGTTAAGAATTTTCTTACGATCAAACAATTGTCTGTTGCCATTACGTTTAACAACAATTAATGGTGTCTCCTCTAGTTTCTCATAAGTAGTAAAACGTTTTTCACAGGCGACACACTCCCGCCTGCGCCGTATGGTACTACCTTCTTCCGTGGAGCGGGAATCTATTACCCGGCTGTCGGGATAGCCACAGTAGGGGCACTTCAAACGCCTTCCTCCTTCCTGGCAGAGCCAAAATAAAACAAAAAAGCCCTAAAATACTATATCTAGTACTGGCATAATTATACAACACCAGATATGGTATAGCAAGGGCAACTGCGCCAAAAAAAATTATCCTAACGCGTATGGAGCTGCAGTTCCGTTACTTCAACAAGAATGGTATCAACCCCGATTTTAACTATTTTTTCCCAGGGAATGACATAATCCTGGGCACCGCCAAAAAAACTAAATAAACGGCCCTGCCCGGGAATAATAATGGCAGCAATACGTCCATTTTCCAAATCTAAATCCAAATCGTAGATTACGCCAAGCCGCTTCCCGTCCACTATATTTATTACATCGCGATTGCGGAGGTCAGATATTTTAACCATATCACACCTCTTCTTTTTATCCTTTACCTACATTATATGCCGGAAAGTGTCCCTATGAGGACAAAAACAAGAAATCAAAAAAAGAGAGCCGAGCTCTCTTTTTTTTGCTTATCCTATATTTTAGGGCGGCAGTTTTTGTAGATTTAGGGCAACAGTTCAGAGACTGGTGCAACGCGGCGAAAATAATATTGGCCATCTACTACATGGACCTCAGCTACCCGTATCAGATTACTCTGATTAAACGCCTGTATAGCTTCGCCAGGAGGAGACAGGAACACCACTAAAAGCATCAGTATCATTAAAATACTAACGCCCAGCTTTAGATACAATTTTGTGTGCACCCTCTCCACCTCCTTTTAATTTATTGTACATGCTTTCGCAAATGTCCCAAAGCGGCTTTTTCCAAACGAGACACTTGTGCCTGTGAAATACCTATTTCATCAGCCACTTCCATTTGTGTTTTGCCGCGATAAAAGCGTAATGTTAAAATTAATTTTTCCCGTTCAGTCAATTTTTGCAGTGCTTCCTTGATGGCCAATACTTCAAGCCATTTTTCATCCTGATTTTTATCATCAGAAATTTGGTCCATCACAAAAATAGGATCGCCGCCGTCATGGTAAATAGGCTCAAATAAAGAGACAGGTTCCTGGATGGCATCAAGGGCAAAAACAATATCTTCACGCTTTAAATCCAACTCAGCGGCAATTTCACTGATTTTAGGTTCACGACCATAACGGTTGGATAAAGCATCGCGAACCTGCAAAACTTTATATGCAATATCCCGTAATGAGCGCGAAACACGAATGGGATTGTTATCACGTAAGTAACGTCTTATCTCGCCAATTATCATCGGTACAGCATATGTTGAAAACTTAACATTTTGCTCCAGGTCAAAATTATCAATAGCTTTTATGAGACCAATACAGCCCACTTGAAATAGATCGTCAACATATTCCCCCCGGTTGTTGAAACGTTGAATCACACTTAAAACAAGTCTTAAATTGCCCTTTACCAGCTTCTCCCTGGCACTAAGGTCACCGGCTTGATAGAGAGTAAAAAGTCGACGCATTTCCTCGTTTTTTAGAACGGGCAGTTTCGATGTATTAACACCACAAATTTCTACTTTATTTATCAAGCTCGTTTTCCCTCCCGGATTAAAATGACAAGGAATAAATCACCTGTCCTTCCTATCTGCATTATTTCCTGAGAGGGCTTTTTTATGCAGTTAATGATTTCCCATCCTGACAAAGCTTTTTTTCTATTCCATTTTTTTTATTTCTTTTTGCAAACGTTTAATAATTCTTTTTTCCAGCCTGGAGATATAAGATTGTGATATTCCTAAAAGTACAGCTACTTCTTTTTGTGTTTTTTCCTCCTGACCCAGCAAACCAAAACGCAGCTCCATTATTTTTCTCTCACGCCGACTGAGTTTTCCAATGGCTGTATAAAGAAGTTTCCGTTCTACTTCCGCCTCAATATCTTTCAAAACCAAATCATTTTCAGTCCCTAAAACATCAGACAGCAATAATTCATTACCATCCCAATCCACATTTAACGGCTCATCAAAAGACACTTCTGCTTTAACCTTATTATTTCTTCGCAAAAACATTAATATTTCATTTTCTATGCACTTGGAAGCATAAGTCGCCAGTTTTATATTTTTGTGGGGATCAAATGTATTAACAGCTTTAATTAAACCAATGGTACCGATTGAAACCAGATCATCAATGAGAATACCTGTATTCTCGAATTTTCTGGCAATATAAACAACAAGTCTCAAATTGCGTTCAATTAAGATCGTTTTAACAGCGTTATCACCGTTTTTCAGTTTTTCTAACAAAAAAAATTCTTCATCTTGCGTTAACGGAGGCGGAAGAGTTTCTGAACTGCCGACATAATAAATCTCTGGTAAAACTTCTATACCTAGCCGCTGTAAGAAGCGGATAAATATAAGCCGAAGCTTAAGCTTCCAGTGCATCATCAATTTCAAGTAGTCTCACCTCCCTATAGTTTCCAGTACAAAGGGGTGCAGAAGAACTTCCACATCATTGTCCAGCGATAACGGTCGTGCTGTCAGGGCAAACACAATATCTTTCCTTGCCTCTTGCTGCCCGTCATATTCCAATAAAACTAAAGGCGGTCTGTAAGTTACTAAAATCCCTGAGTTTTCCAAGGAACGAAAAGGAGCAATGCCAAAATTTTTTTCCTGCTCTGCAGTCAAAGTGCTTAAAGCTGCCACCGGATCATTACCTTGGTCATAAGCGGCAACTAGTGTTTCAGGCAGTAAACTGCGCAGCGCTTTGTAGCTTGCCACAGATAACGGTTTGCCGGAAAATGGTTCCCGCAGCTGATTACCCGTATCAATAAGTGCATTAACTTTGACTTTCTGCTTCTCCTCACAAATTACGAGCGACATTTGAAAACTTTTGCGTTTACGCTGCCGTTCACTAAAATGCCAAACCAACAGCAGCAGAGCAAAAGCTACTAGCGCACCGGTAAAAAGCATACCCGGCCGCGGTGTTTCCAGGTAGAAAACACCTCCCTTGACCATTGCCGGGGCACTGCCAAAGAAATAAAAGGCAAAAATAGTCCCTGCCAAAAAAAATGAAGTAAGAAAAAAAGCAGCGCACAGCCTCAGCAGCTCGGGAATTCGCTTCGGTCTAAAAGTAAAGAAAATTACTATGACAGAGGCTATGAGTTTTCCCAGCCAGGAAAATATAAACACAGAAGCCGGCAAAAAAACGGCAAGACTATAAAGTGCGGCCATAAATCCTCCGGCTAAGAGGCGCCCCCTGCTAATTTCACGTCGCATCAGACGGGCTGTTAAATAGAGTAAAAAAGTATTCATGATAAAATTGAGGGCAAGGAGGTCCTCAATATACATACACTCACCTGCCCCAATACATTCTGGACAAACTGCTACATTATATGCTTTGCAGTATCCGTCTATGCCTCATTATAAACCATTAAGGCTAAAGATTTTGTCAGACCCTTGTGTCGAATGGCAAAATCTTTAGCCTGCCCTTTGTCGGATAAAAGGAAAAAAATAAAGAGTGGCTTGTTGTGTCAAATACACAAGCAGAAGCCACTCTAAAAAAAAGGAATTTTAGCCTTTATCCCTTCTTAGCGTTTGCGGCGCAGGAAAGCGGGAATATCAATATCATCGGCATTGAAAGTTCTATTTGTCAGATCATTAATCATTTGCCTACGCTCATTTGCACTATCATCAAAACCGGTAGCTATCACTGTGACACGCACTTCATCGCCTAGTGAATCATCAATGACAGCGCCGAAAATAATAGTGGCTTCAGGATCTGCGGCCTCAGCAACTATTTCTGCAGCTTCATTAACTTCAAAGAGGCCCAGGTCACTACCACCGGTAATATTTAACAACACACCACGCGCACCGTCAATGGAGGTTTCCAAAAGCGGGCTGGCAATGGCTGCTTTGGCTGCCTCCACCGTCCGGTTATCGCCGGAAGCCACCCCAATACCCATCAGGGCATTTCCCGTTTCTTTCATAATGGTTTTAACATCGGCAAAATCAAGATTGATCAGACCAGGCACAGCAATCAAATCGGAAATACCCTGTACCCCTTGGCGCAGCACATCATCAGCTATCCGGAAGGCTTCAACCATCGGTGTTTTCTTTTCCACCACCTGCAGCAGGCGATCATTAGGGATCACAATTAGTGTATCGACTTTTTCCCTTAACTCACTAATGCCTTTTTCCGCAGCCATTTTGCGCCGTTTACCTTCAAAAGTAAAAGGCTTTGTCACTACTCCAACCGTTAAGGCCCCAAGCTCTCGTGCCACCTCGGCAATTACCGGAGCAGCACCCGTTCCGGTACCGCCACCCATGCCGGCGGTGACAAAAACCATATCTGCCCCTTCCAGTGCCGCTTTAATTTCTTCTCTGCTCTCCTCGGCCGCATTCTTACCGATCTCAGGGTTGGCACCAGCACCCAACCCTTTTGTTAATTTTTCACCAATCTGCAGTTTATGGTCGGAATTGGACAAATAAAGAGCTTGTGCATCTGTATTTACGGCAATAAACTCTACACCGCGCAATCCCGCAGCAATCATTCTGTTAACAGCATTGCTGCCTCCACCGCCAACACCAATTACTTTTATTTGTGCATATTGTTCGATATCCATTTCAAACTCAATCAAAAAAAGCATCCCCTTCCACTATGAGCAGTTTACTCAAACATATCCATAAACCAGCTTTTTATCCTCTGCAAAAACCCGGGCAGTGCAATAGCACGCCCAGTTCGGTACTCTCTGTCAACAACTCTTAGCGAGTGCTGCACATAATGAATAATACCAACAGCTGTGGAGTAGATAGGGCTTTTCACTCCCACATAATTAGGCTGTGCAACCCGGGCAGAACAGTTAAAAACCTGCTCAGCCAATTCAGCTAAGCCCCGCATTAAAGAGACACCGCCCGTTAAAACTACACCTGCAGGCAGCGATTCCTCATATCCCATATGTATCAATTCATCGCTTGCCATCTGCAAAATATCAAGTACACGGGCTTCAATAATCAGCGCCAACTCTTTGGCCGGCACCTGTCGGGGATCTTTGCCGGATATATGTGGCAGCTCAATGGTCTCATCATTATTTACCAAGCTGGGTAATGCAACGCCATAATCCAGTTTTAATCTTTCCGCCGTCTGCAGTGGGGTGCGCAGCAGTTTAGCTATGTCACTAGTGATGTGGTCACCTCCAACCGGCAGTACTGCTATGTTTTGCAGATGGCCATCTTGGAAAACGGCAATTTCAGTTGTTCCGCCGCCAATATCAATTAAAAAAGTTCCTAATTCTTTTTCATCCCGACTCAGAACTACTTCTGCATTGGCTAAAGAGTTAAGCACAACGCCTTCAATCTCAACACCGGCCCTTTCCACGCAACGGTAAAGGTTACGCAAAGAAGTAATCATACCGGTAATAATCATTGCATCTACTTCCAGACGGACACCCACCATACTGACGGGATCTCGGATGCCATCATAACCATCTACAATAAACTCTCGGGGGATTACATCAATTATTTCACGATCCGGCGGCAGTGCAATCACCCTTGCTGCTTGCAGAACTCTTTCTACATCTTCCTCCGTAATCTCTTTATCAGCTCCTGTTACCGCAACTACACCGCGGTTATTAATTAGGCTAACCTGTGAGCCAATAATACCTAAAAAAGCGGAAGGAATAGAAGTTCCCACCATCCGCTCTGCTTCTTCCATGGCATGCGCAATTGCTTCCACAGTTCTATCTAAATCGACAATTACACCTTTTTTCAGACCTTCGGAGGGGCTCGTCCCGACTCCAATGATACTAATGGTGCCGTCAACATTTATTTCGCCAACTACAGCTCGAACATGACTAGTGCCAATATCCAAGCCACAGATCAAGTTACTTTTCAACACAGCACCCCCTCACCGCTGATTTAAAGCATATTGTTTTATTCAACAAGAGTTAGGTTTTCCCTTTTTTTATACTAATTGTTTTTATTATTATTTGGCTCGGTTGGATGGAAGGCAGGAGCTTTAGCAGAAGTCAAATCCAGATAGCCTTCATGCTGCCAGCCGGCAATTTTATCAGCAATTTGCTTCAAAATATTTACTTTTTCTACATAATCATCCAACCCCAGCCAAACAACTAAACCGTCCATAGTTACAATAATCACATTATCGGGCTGCTGGAGATTAATTTCTGAAATTTCCAGCTCTTGGTTTGCTACTGCTTCACAAACCTCCTGCAGATTCTGCAAAGTTTCACCCGATAGGATAATTTCACCTACTGAGCCGCTCAAAGCTTCAATTCCCGTTAAAATTGGCAATTCATAGTTTTGCACCTCCTGCGTCATGGCAATGAGCCGACCATCCTTACCTACTTCAAAATAGTATTCTTGGTACGGTAACAATGCCAGAACCTTTTTTTCCACAATCTCCACTTTTAATATATTCGGCAAATCCCTGCTGACATTTACTTTTTCCACCCGAGGAATAGTTAGTATTCTTTCTTCCAACTGCGCCATATTCATCTGCCAAATATTTTGTCCTTTCTCCACTGCCATGGCAGTAATTATTTCTGCTTCCTCGGTGCGGTTATTTCCGGTAATCTCAATGGCTTCCAGCTGAAAAAAATCGGAACGTAAAAAAGTAATGCTTGTCCAAATTAAAAGAAAGAAAATAAAAATTCTTAATAAATTTCTTTTTACTTTTCGGAGCTGATTTTGTTTATTAGTCGTTGATAACATGTGGCGCCTTATCCGCCGCTGCCGTATGTTTGCCATAAGTTGTCCTCCGTTTTCCCGGACGTTAGCAGGCTGCCAATAGCCCGCTAATCGTCACTGCTAATACGTTTTATCTCTGCTCCAAGTTTTGCTAAATCGCTTTCCAAGCTTTCATAACCTCTGTTAATATGTTCCAGGCCGTAAATAGTTGTTTTACCTTCGGCAGCCAGCCCGGCAATTACCAGTGCTGCACCGGCCCTTAAGTCAGGAGCGGTAACTGATGCTCCCGTCAGTTTTTCTACACCATGCACAACTGCTGTCCGATTGTCAGAAGTAACAATAATTTGTGCACCCATGCGGTTTAACTCTCCGACATGTTTAAAACGTGAATCAAACACATTTTCCACAACAATACTGGTGCCCTTTGCCCGAGCTAAAACCGCCATAATCGGAGCCTGTAAATCGGTAGGAAATCCCGGATATGGAAGTGTGCGTACGTATTCTAAGGCTTTAATTTGTTCCGGAGCCTTCACACGTATTCTATCATTCTCCTCACGGATTTGTACCCCGGCTTCCCGCAGTTTAGAAATAACTGCATCTAAATGACTGGGAATAACATTTTCCAAAGTTACGTCTCCGCCCGTTGCCGCCGCTGCCATCATATATGTGCCGGCCACTATCCGATCGGGAATCACGCTGTACTCCACACCATGCAGCTGACTAACGCCGACAATTTTAATTTGATCTGTACCGGCGCCATGGATTTTAGCACCCATTTTATTAAGAATATTTTGCAGATCAACAATTTCCGGTTCCTTGGCTGCATTGTTTATCACTGTTGTGCCACGGGCATAAACAGCAGCCAGCATAATATTTTCCGTCGCACCGACACTGGGGAAATCCAGATGAATATCTGTACCAATCAGCCTGGAACAAGAAGCATAAATATAGCCATGCTGTTCGCGCAGCTGCGCACCAAGAGCCGTTAAGCCTTTTAAATGCAAATCAATGGGACGCTGACCAATGGCGCAACCACCTGGGTGAGAAATACATACCTGACCAAAACGGCCTAAAATTGCTCCCATCAAAAAGATGGTAGAGCGCATTTCGCGCATTAATTTTTCATCTACGACAAAACCGGAAAGGTTATGCGTTGCAACGACCATATCATTGCCGCTCCAGGTGATCTCTGCCCCTAGGCTGCGTAGAATTTCCACCATTTTAATAACATCACGAATCCTGGGAACATTGGTCAAAACTATTTCATCTGTACTTTTGTTTAATACCACCGCTGCCAGAATGGGCAGGATGGAGTTTTTTGCCCCTCCAATGCGAACAGTTCCCTCTAAACGTCTACCCCCATGAACTACTAATTTTTCCATGCTTCCACCTTCCCCGTTAATAACCGAGCAGTCGAACCTCCAATTCCAGCTCTATGCCAAACTGCCGTGCTACTTTTTCGCGTACAATCATGATAAGTGTCATTACATCCTGAGCAGTTGCTTGCTGGCAATTAACAATAAAATTGGCATGGATGTCAGAGATCATTGCTCCCCCTACCCGGTAACCTTTCAGGCCGGCTGCTTCAATCAAACTGCCGGCCGTTGTACCCGGTGGGTTCTTAAAAATACTTCCGGCGTTGGGTTGACGGGGTTGGCGGTTACGTCGGAACTCTAAATAATCCCGGCTTTGCCGCTCCAATTCAATCTTATCTCCCACTTCCAATTGAAAACGTGCAAAACAAATTATTTCGGAAGGAGAGATTTTACTTTTACGGTAATTTAGCCCCAGTTCACTCGCCTGATAAGTATGTAATTCTAAAGAACTGTCTAAAATTTGCACATCTACCAGCACATCACTAATACTGCGGCCATGTGCTCCGGCATTCATTACCACAGCACCGCCCACAGTCCCCGGAATACCGCAGGCAAATGTTAAACCGCTCAGTCCTTGACTATTTGCTCTTTGGGCTAACACCGTCAAAGGCACCGCTGCACCTGCTTCAAGCATTAAGCCATTAACATTAATTTCCTTAAATGCTCCTTGCAGGCGTATTGCCGTGCCGCGATAGCCTTGATCATGCACCAACAAATTTGTGCCGTTGCCCAAGATAAACCAGGGAATCCCCTTTTGCTGCAGCAAACTTAGGACAAAAACCAGTTCTTTTACATTGTGCACTTCCACATATAGATCTGCAGGTCCGCCTATTCTAAAGGACGTATGATTTTTTAAGGGCTCTTGCAATTTCACTTTTCCTGTGATTTTTGCTGCTATTTCATGAGCAACACTTTTCATAAGCACCTCCACGCACAACCCTTTGCCGTACTTTATAGTATGCAAAAATGGTTCAATGTGTTTCTAATTCAAGGTTGCGCGCCTTTAGAGTTATTGGTCTGGCAGTAAGTTACTTAATAACTTCTTTGAGTACAGCTGTCATTCTTGCAGCAGCATCGGGAATACCTAAAGCTTTGCTGGCTGCGGCCATCTGCTGCAGGCCTTTGGCATCGCCCAATAAAGCCACGAGTATCTTTGTCAAAACAGTGGCGCTTAGTTCACTTTCCCGTATCATTACTACTGCTCCGTTGTCAGCCAAAAGACGTGCATTATGTTCCTGGTGATTATTGGTAACATTAGGGGAAGGAATTATTATAGCCGGAACCCCTAATGCCGTCAGTTCGGCCAAAGTAGTAGCTCCCGCTCGGCTCACCATTAAGCTGGTTCTGGCCAGCAAACTTGGCAGCTGCTCATGATAAGGAAATAAATGCAAACGCCGTCCGGCAACTTTCATGAGTGGAAGCAATTTTTTTTCTATCTCATCATAATAACGCCTTCCGGTAACATAAACAACCTGAGCGTTAGTTTTTTCTAAAACACTCGACAGGCTATCGGTAAAAGCCTCATTAAGCTTTAAAGCACCGTGGCTGCCGCCTACACATAAAAGCACCGGTTTTTGCGGCAGCAGAGTCGGTTCCATATGATCAGCCGCATTTGCTGCCTGTGCTGCTTCTGTCGCCCGGGGATTACCTGTTAAGATGGTTTTTTGCGGCTTGGGAAAATATTTCTCACTGCCGGGCATGCTTAAACAAACACGCGCTGCAATTCGTGAAAGCCAGATATTGGTGAGACCGGGGATGGCGTTTTGCTCATGAATTACGGTGGGAATGCCGGCCAGACGGGCAGCCAATACTACCGGGCCGGCCACATAGCCGCCGGTGCCCACCACCACATCGGGCTGAAAAGACTTTAGTATCCGGCCTGCTGCAATTACACCTGCCGCGGCCATATAAACGGCTCGTCCCAGACGCAAAGAAAGACGCCTCTCCAAGCCGATAACGGGAATTGTCCGTAAAGGAAAACCCGTCGGTGGAATAATTTGTTTTTCCATGCCGTGGTCAGTACCGATAAAAAGAATCTCTGCATCCTCCTGTCGCTGTAGATAGCGGGCAAGGGCTAACGCAGGATAAATATGTCCTCCTGTACCACCGCCTGTAAAAACAACTTTCATGTATTCACCCACTCATCGTGTGTATTTAGAAATATTGAGCAGTATGCCAATACTGCACATGGTAAAGACCAAAGACGAGCCACCGGAACTGATTAGAGGCAAGTTAATTCCCGTAACAGGAATTGAGCCGGTAACAACACCAATATTAATTAGAGTCTGTAAAGCTATCATGCTTACTATGCCGGTTGCAAGTAAACTACCGTAAGCATCCGGTGCCGTCAAGGCTATTTTAAAGCCACGCCAAAATAAAAGAAAGAAAATTATTATAACGGTAACACAACCGATAAAACCTAGTTCTTCACCAATAACGGCAAAAATAAAATCACTGTGCGGCTCAGGCAAAAAGTGCATTTTTTGCCTTCCATGACCCAACCCGACACCAAATAATCCTCCCGGTCCAATGGCATAAAGGGACTGGATGATCTGATAACCGGTATCAAGGGGATCCGCCCAAGGATCTAAAAAGGAAAGCCAGCGCCGCAGACGATACTCTTCACTACTAATTAAGTAAATTAACAACGGTACAGCCGCTAACCCTAAAAAGATTATGTGCTGCAGAGGCATACCGGCAGCAAATATAATTAGCATAATTGCACCGGCCAAAGTCATAGCCGTGCCCAAGTCCGGTTGCTTTATTATCAAGGCAAAAAATACTCCGAGAATGACTAAAACAGGCAGTGCCCCTTCCGCTAGTTTTTCTATCCGTATATCTTTACGTGACAAATAAGCAGCAGCAAACAAGACCAAGGACATTTTAGCCATATCCGACGGCTGCAGCGTCAAATCGCCTATACCGATCCAGCGCCTGGCCCCAAGAATCTCCACGCCAACACCAGGGATAAAGACAGCTACCAATAAGATTAAACTTACCAATAACAGTAAATTAGTCCAACGTTTTAATTTCCAGTAATCAAAATTACTGAAAAAAAGCATACCCACCAAGCCTAAACACGCCCACATTACCTGGCGGCGCAGATGATAATATGGATCACGTTCACGCAAAACATAGTAGCTGGCACTAAAAACCATCACGATGCCAATAGCAAGCAGTGTCATGGTCGCAAAAAGCAGCATAAAATCTGCTTCTTTTTTACGAATTTTTCCCTGCGTTCTCCTGGTCATTATTCTGTCCCCCTAGTGCCCGAACTGCTTTTTTAAAGATTTCTCCCCTGTGCTCATAATCCCTAAACATCCCCCAAGAGGCACAAGCAGGTGACAATAGTACCACTTCTCCCGGCTGCGCTTTAGTCGCAGCCGTTTTGACGGCTTCCGTCAAATCAACAGCAAAAGTATATTGCTGGTAGCCCGCTGCCTCCAGTGCGGCAGCTAAACGTTCTGCAACCTGACCAATCAGAATAACATGCTCGACATTAAAATCACGCAGAGCCTGTGCCAGAGGAGTAAAATCAGCACCTTTATCATAACCGCCGGCAATTAAAATTTTTCTTTGCTTAAAAGCCGCCAAAGCTTTTAAAGTAGCATCAATATTTGTTCCTTTGGAATCATTAATATAATCTATGCCATTTAAAGAGCGTACATACTCCAAACGATGAGGAACACCGGAAAATGTTTGCAAAACATGGGCAATTTTCTCAATACTTACACCGCCCAGCCAAGCAAGCAAAGCCGCAGCCAGCGCATTTTCCAGATTATGCTCACCCGGAATTGCCACTTTATCTGCCGGGCAAACATAGTACTCGCTGCCGTTGTCACGTAAGACAATCATCTTGTCTTGGACATAGGCGCCACGTTCAACTTTTCTTTGATGGCTAAAAAGGTACACGCGACATTTTGGCAGGTACCTTAAATTAAATGTTTCAGGATCATCAGCATTTAATATTACAGCATCGTTTTCTTTTTGGTTGGCAAAAATTTTTGTCTTTGCAGCCCGGTAAGCGGCAAAGCTGCCATGATGGTCCAGATGATCAGGTGTAAGATTTAAGATTGCAGACAGCTGCGGACGAAAGTTGATGGTACCTTCCAGCTGAAAGCTGCTGAGCTCCGCCACCACCACGGTATCTTTTGTAAGCTCGCTGCAAACCGCTGACAACGGTAGCCCGATATTGCCCGCAACAAAAGTTTTAATACCTGCCGCCTGATACATCTCCCCGGTTAAAGCCGTAGTAGTTGTTTTACCGTTTGTTCCCGTAATGGCAACAAGCGGCCCCCTGATTTGCCAAGCAGCCAGTTCAACTTCCGTAATAACTGGAATCCCTAACTCCACCGCCCGCTTTAACGGAGGTAGATCTAGAGGTACACCGGGGTTTTTAACCACTAGCGCTATGCTAGAATTCACCAGCTCTGCGGGATGTCCACCGCCAACAAAACGAATTGCAGTATGATCCTGCAAAAAAGACCTTTCCTCTGCATTTAACTCTGCTAAATCACGTTTATCATTTATTGTAACCTGTGCTCCCTCTGCTGCTAACAATAAAGAAGCAGCCATGCCGCTGCGTGCCAGGCCAATCACCAAAACTTGTTTTCCTGCCAAATCCACTCCAATCTCTTCCTTTCAGCAACCAGACGATAATATTGTAAACATTTTACAGAGCACCCAGCTGTAAAAGGCCGATTACCGCTAAAATAAAACCTAAAGTCCAAAAGCCGGTAACAACCCTCCACTCACTATAGCCGCCCAGCTCATAGTGGTGATGCAGGGGACTCATCCGAAATACCCTTTTACCGGTACTTTGAAATACAATTACTTGAATAATAACAGAAAGAGTTTCTACAACAAATACGCCGCCAATTATTAATAAATATAACTCCGTTTTTGTCAGAATCGCCAGGCCTGCCAAAACAGCGCCCAGAGCCAAAGAACCCACATCTCCCATAAATACTTTAGCCGGATGCAAATTAAAAACAAGAAAGGCAAAAACAGCACCAAGCATGGCCGCAGCAAACTGAGCCAGACTCATATTCTGCTGCTGCACGGCAATAAATAAATAAGCTAATAATGCTAATACGGCAGTACCTCCAGCCAGGCCGTCTACACCGTCTGTTAAGTTCACTGCATTGGTATAA
This sequence comes from Bacillota bacterium, assembly GCA_012800795.1. GTDB lineage: Bacteria > Bacillota > Dethiobacteria > Dethiobacterales > Dethiobacteraceae > JAAZIQ01. The sequence goes on along the minus strand of JAAZIQ010000042.1, from coordinate 8,094 downwards.
CCCAAAATAAAAAATAGGAGAAAAGGTAAATAAAGAATTCCCAAATCAATGGTATAGTTGGTAAATGGAACAGTAAGGACAGTTGTCTGTCCCAGTGTGCGCCAACCCAAATAAAATAGGATTACCACTATAAATTGTCCTAATAATTTATCTCTGGCGCGCAATCCCAGCGACTGCTTGCGTACAACCTTAAGAAAATCATCAATAAACCCAATTAAACCATTTCCCAGCATTAAAAAAATAACTAAATATAATTCCGGACTTTTAGGTGCAAATAACCAAACAGCCGGCGCAAAAGCCGTTAAAAAGATTATTCCACCCATGGTAGGTGTCCCAGCTTTTTTTAAATGTTTGCGCGGACCTTCCTCCCTGATCTGTTGCCCTAATGCCAAGCGCCGAACAAAGCTGATAAAAAACGGAGCCAACACAATACCAACTAAAAAGGCTGTCAATGCAGTTATGACTAAGCTTTGATTCATTCCAGTTCCCTCCGCAGCACAGTGAGAACTTCTTCCATTCTCATGCCACGGGATCCTTTTAATAAAATCCAATCCCCCGGCTGTGCAATTCTATTAATAATTTTTGCTGCAGCAAAATGTGACTTGCAAGAAAAAATCCTCTCTTTCGACAAGCCGGCTTCCTCTGCCGCCTGCGCAATCATTTGCGCCCTAATGCCCATTACCAGTAAGGCTTTAAGATTAAGTTTAGCCGCCAATTTCCCTATGCGGCGATGACCTTCAACTTCCATTTCTCCCAACTCCAGCATATCACCCAAAACGGCAATTTTGCCGCTTGTACCAGCCTTTTCAGCCAGAACATCAAGGGCGGCTGCCATAGAAGTGGGACTGGCATTATAAGCATCATTAATGATGTTATATCCTGACGGCAGCTGCACCATTTCCAAGCGCATAGCACTTATTTCTACCCGTTTCAGGCCGCTTTTTATTTCTTCGTTTGTGAGCCCCAATTCCCTGGCCACAGCCACAGCTGCCAACAAGTTATATAGGTTGTGTCTTCCCGGCAGTGGTACTTCTACAATGATGGGTTGGTAGTTTTCCTGTTCAATGCGTACCATTTTTGCACCCTGCTTTGTCCCTACTTCTATACAGCGAATAGCAGCTTGAGGAGAACAGCCGAAAGTAATAACCTTGCATTTTAAATTCTTAAGGTAGGGTTTAAGCAAAGCTTCCTCCGCATTAACAATGGCGGTGCCATCGGCCGGAAGTGCGGAAAGAAGTTCAGCTTTCGCTTGAGCAATGCCCTCCCGGCTACCAAGCATTTCCAAATGTGACTCACCAATATTGGTAATCACACCGATGGAGGGGGCGGCAAGATAGGCCAGCAGGGCAATTTCCCCTCGGCCGCTCATGCCCATTTCCAGGACAGCCACCTCCACCTCTTTGGATAAACTAGATAACATTAAAGGCAAACCAATTTCATTGTTAAGATTTCCTTCAGTGCGTAACACATTATACCGTGCACTCAAAATCGCGGCAATTAAATCTTTAGTTGTGGTTTTTCCCACTGAACCGGTTACACCCACCACCGGCAGGTTAAAACGAAGCCGATATGCACGGGCCAGCTTTTGCAGTGCCTGCAGTGTATCTTCCACCTGAATTACGCACATTCCTTCAGGCACATCCACTTTTGCGCTGCGGTTCATAAAACACCCCACAGCACCCTTTTCAGCTGCCTCCTTCATAAAGTGATGACCATCTGTATGCTCACCGGGCAGCGGAATAAAGAAATCGCCGGCCACAACCTCCCGGGAATCAATCACCAGACGCTTAATTTTAGCATCTGCCTGAACATTTGTTATTATTTTGCCCTCAACGACTGCTGCCGCCTCTTTGCATGTCATTTCCATTTTGTGTCAATCTCCTCTGCAACCACTCTCTGACAACTTGTCGATCGTCAAAAGGTATGGAATAGTCTCTAAATACTTGTTCTGTTTCATGCCCTTTGCCCGCAATTACCACCACGTCATTGCTGCGCGCTAGGGAAAGCATTTTTTCAATGGCTTCTTTGCGGTCTTCCAGAACAAGATAATTTGCATTTTCTTTCTCTAAACCCGGCAAGATTTCCGCAAAAATTTGTGCTTGATCCTCTCCGCGCGGGTTATCGGAAGTCACTATGCAAAAATCGCTGTAAGTAGCAGCTACCTGCCCCATTAAAGGCCGTTTGGAACGATCGCGCTCTCCCCCGCAGCCAAAAACCGTCAGAACCCGCTTGGGGGCAAATTCGCGCACTGCCCGCAAAATATTTTCCAAACCATCGGGAGTATGGGCATAATCGACAATTACGGTAAAATCCTGACCCATATCTATCATTTCAAAACGGCCGGGAATGCCCTTTACTTCCTCTATAACTGCTTTTATGTGAGCTAAATCCAAATTTTCCAGCAAAGCCACTGAAATAGCTGCCAGTGAATTATAAACGGAAAATAATCCCGTCATTTTCAGCTTGATAGATGCTGAACCAAATGGCGTGTATAAATCATAACTTACGCCTTCACGAGTTACTTTTATATTATCAGCCCGAACATGACAATGCTTCGATAAGCCATAGAGCAAAATTTCAGCCGGAGTCTGTTCGGCTAAATGCCGCCAGTACTCATCATCACCATTAAGAACAGCATGTTTTAGCCTTTTTCTTTTGATCGGCATCGAGCCTAGCCAAGCAAACAATTTACTTTTACTGCCTAAATAATGCTCAAAGGTACGATGAAAATCAAGATGATCCTCTGTTATATTGGTCAATACCACCGTATCAAAATCGCAACCAACAGTACGATACCAAGCCAAAGCATGAGATGATACTTCCATGGTAGCATACTTTACCTTTGCTTTCACCATTTTACTGAGCATCGCCTGCAAATCGGAAGCTTCCGGCGTTGTGGCTGCGGAAGGGAACTCCTCCCCACGGATCTGATAGTGCACAGTCCCGAGCAGCCCTGTGGCAGCGCCGGTACTTTTTAATAAAGTATCTATTAACCATGTAGTTGTTGTTTTTCCGTTTGTGCCGGTAACCCCTGTTAAAACCAAATGCTGTGAGGGGAAATCATAAAAATAAGCGGATAAAATCGCCAAAGCTAAACGCGTATTAGGAACAATAATTACCGTAGCATTTTCTATCTGCAGATCATTACGATCCGTTACCACTGCCACAGCTCCCGCCGCCAACGCTTCTGCAGCATAACGCCTGCCGTGTGAACGTGTTCCGGGCAAACATACAAATAAATTGCCCGGACGAACCCGGGAAGAATGATAAGCTAAACCGGTGACCTGCCGGTCAAGGGGGCCCCTTACCTCCGCATGCAGCAGACAGCCGACCAGCTCAGCAAGCGTTTTCATCCTGCTATTATACCCCCTTATAGTATTTGTCACACCCTCAAAGCAAGAAAATTAACGACGTGGAGTTACAGTTTTAAACTCCACATTAACCACACTCCCAGGTGCTACAAAGCTATGCGGAGCCGGGTCCTGGCGTACGGCAACACCGGAGCCGGTGCTATTTAAATGCAGTCCCAACCAGCCCAATATCTCGCCTGCTTCTCTTATTGTTTTCCCCTGAAGATCGGGTACTTCTACTTCCCCATCAGTTTTGTCGGTACCGCCAAGATAAACTAAAACCTGAGTATGTAAAGGCACTTTGGCCCCGGCTTTCGGTGTCTGATTTAATACTTTTTCGCCTTCTCCAATGTAGCGTACCACCAAGCCCCTGCTTTCCAATAATTCATTGGTATAGTCATCCATTGGCAGATTTATCAGATTGGGTACTTCTACCAGAACGGCTTCCTCTTCCTCCGGCACAGTGGAAGGAGGAATATTTAAATAGTTTAAAATACTTTCCATGATATTTTTATACATCGGTGCACAAACTTGAGAACCCCATTGGGGTCCTACTTGAGGCGCATCCACAGCCAAATATAGCAAAACTTGTGGATCTTCATAAGGAGCAAAACCAATGTAAGATAAAATATACTCACCACTAATATAGCGTCCGTTTTCCCCCACTTTTTGTGCTGTTCCCGTTTTACCGCCCATGCGGTAACCTTCAATATATGCATTTTTACCGCTACCTTCCAGAACCACCAATTCCATCAGCCGTTTTACTTCCTCTGAAGTTTGCTCGGAAATAACACGGCGTATCACTTGCGGCTCCTTGCTTAAAACTACATTCCCCTCACTGTCACGCATTTCTTTAACAACATAGGGCTTCAGCAAATAACCACCGTTAATCATGGCTGAAACAGCCATAATTTGTTGAATGGGAGTTACTGAAACACCCTGACCAAAGGAGGTAGTTGCCGCTTCTACGGGGCCAAATTGCTCCGGGGAAAATAAAATTCCGGTCCCTTCACCCATTAGATCAATGCCTGTTTTTTGCCCGAAACCAAAAGCTTTTATATATTCCATTAAAGTATCGGCGCCTATCCGCTGCTGCAGCTCAATGAAACCCGGGTTACAGGAACCTAAAACCACTTCGGTAAAATTAATGGCGCCATGACCCCCGCGCCCACGCGTCCAACAGCCGATGCTGGTACCGGCTATTTTGGCATAACCATTACAAAAAAAGCCCTCATTGGCATTATATTTACCTTCTTCTATCGCAGCCGAAAGCGTAACCAGTTTAAAAGTAGAGCCCGGTTCAAAGGTGTTGGCAATGGGCGTTAATTTCCAGTTCTCCTGCGGATAATCTGCATAATTATTGGGATCAAAGTCCGGCTTACCTGCTATCCCCAGCACGGCACCGGTTTGCGGATTCACCGCAATGGCAATAATACCTTTAGGCCGGGACTCCAGCATAACCTTTTCCATTTCCCTTTCTATAATTGCCTGAATGTTCTGATCAATGGTTAAGATAAGATCATAGCCTTCCACCGGAGGAATAAACTTTTCTATACCCTGAGGAATTTGTTTGCCCTTGCCGTCTGTCTGTAATTCTATCCGGCCATCCTGTCCTTTCAGTTCTGCTTCATATTGATATTCCAAGCCCGCCAGACCTTCATCGATACCTACAAAACCTAACAGTTGAGAAGCTAAATTTTTATGGGGGTAATAGCGTTTAGGCTCCGGAGAAAAATAAAGTCCCTTTAGCTGCAATTTGCGAATTTCCTGGGACACTTCTTCCGGCACCTGCCGCTTCAAATAAACTGAATCAACCTCTTTATTTAATAGTTCCAGGAGTTTTGATTCCTCCATTTCCAAAATTGGCGCTAACTTACGCGCAACTTCTTCTTTATCTTCTATTTGGCGGGGACGCGCCAAAATAGATAATGAGCTGGCGCTGCCTGCCAGCAATCTTCCCTTACTATCTAAAATGTCGCCACGCTGCGCACGTACACGGTTAGATCGTGTCCACTGCTCCCAGGCTTTAGCCTGCAATTCCGGACCTCTTACCAACTGTATCCATGCCAGGCGGAGGATTAAACAAATTATAATTGCCGACATACAAGAAAAAAGGAAGAGTAGTCTTTTTTTGACAGCAATGTTGGAAACAGTATTCCTGCGCAAAAGCTAACCCTCCCTGATTTTCAAACCATCTAACTAATAATACTATTAATACTATGTAAAAAGCTGCAGTTTTCTAATTTTTATCCGCTCCGGCGGTTAAGACAATCATTTGCTCCCGCCCAGGATACTGCATCCCCAGCTCGTAAGCCTTTTGCTCTAGACGCTCGGGAGAACGCAGTGAAGCTATCTCCAGTTTTAGGTGTTTGCCTTCTTCCTGTAAAGCCGCCAATTCATTTCTAGCCTGCTCTAATTCCTGTGCTACGTCAATCACTTGATTATAGTGTGCGATTACGCCAATGGCCAACAAAGAACAAACAAAGATGGCAGCAACAAGTTTTAGTTTGTATAAAGCTGCAGCTAAGTTTGCCTGACGCCGAGCTTGCTGCCGCAACCTGTCATTCTGTCTATATCTCTGAGGATGCTCTACCGGACGCTTCTTCGCTACTAACAACTTTATTCACCCTTTCCCATATTTAGAACTTTAATTGCGGCGCGCAGCTTGGCACTGCGAGCACGTGGATTTTTTTTCAATTCACTTTCACTGGCCTTTACCGGCTTTGGAGTTAAAATTTTTATTTGCTGCTGCTTCCCACATACACAGACAGGCAGCCCCGGAGGACACTCACAACCACTGGCAGCGTGTTGCAAAATCTTTTTCGCCAGCCTGTCCTCTAAGGAATGGAAAGTAATGACCACAAGGCGGCCGCCCGGTTTTAAGCACTCTATACCCTGCTGTAGTACTTTTTCCAAAGCATTCAGCTCATCATTAACAGCAATCCTTAATGCCTGAAAGGTGCGGCGGGCAGGGTGGGGGCCACGCCGTCGTGCCCTGGCCGGAATAGCAGCTTTAATAACTTCCACCAATTGTTTAGTAGTTGTAATGGGGCCTTGCTTCTCACGTGTTGCTACAATAAATTCCGCAATACGTTTAGCCCAGAGTTCCTCCCCATAATCGCGAATAATACGTGTCAATTCCGCAGCATCTAAATTATTTACCAAATCGGCAGCGGTAGTATCACCCTCACGATTCATGCGCATATCTAAAAGTGCATCGGTGTGATAAGAAAAACCTCTCTCTTCCTCGTCCAATTGATAGCTGGAAACGCCTATATCCAACAAAAGACCATCTACGGCAGCAATATTTAGCTTGGCTAAAATTGCTTTCAGCTTGGCAAAATTGCCTTTAACAAAATCAATATTTTCGGTCCAGGGAGCCAATCTTTTTTTAGCCGCTTCCAAGGCCTCGTCATCTTGGTCAATGGCAACCAAGTGCCCGCCCGGCATAATTTTTTCCAGGATAGCACTGCTATGGCCACCACCGCCAACTGTGGCATCAACAAAAATCTCCCCTGGCCGTGGATTTAGATACTTTAAAGTTTCCTGTAATAAAACAGGTTCATGAGCAAACTGCATCAAGAACACTTCCTAGCATCATTTTTACAACAATATCCCCATGCTAGATCTCCAAATCTATAATCTTTTCAGCTATATCTTCAAATGAGACACCGGTTTCCTCACAATAATGCTGCCAAACTTCGGCGCTCCATATCTCTACACGACTGGAAACACCGATAATAACCACATCTTTTTGCAATTTGGCATGTTCACGTAAATTATTGGGGATTAAAACACGGCCCTGTTTGTCTAATTCACATTCGGTCGCTCCGGAAAAGAAAAAACGTGTAAAAGCCCGGGCGTCAGAACGCGTAAAAGGAAGCGCCTTCAGCTTCTTTTCAAGGGCCGCCCATTCCGGTAAGGGATAAACAAAAAGGCAGTTGTCCAAGCCACGGGTCAGCACAAAGCTCTCGCCCAATTCTTCACGGAATTTTGCCGGCATAATTAAGCGCCCTTTGCTATCAATAGTATGCTGATATTCACCCATGAACATGAACATCCACCCCCTTCCGGGAAAATTCCCCACTTCGCCCCACTTTAATCCACTTTTGTGTACATTCAACGACCATCTCGCTTTTCCTGCTTAGAAATAAAAATTTTTAAAAAAAATAAAAAAAAAGCCCGCCTTTTTAGCGGACTATTTTTATATGCTTATACTAGCTAAATATAAGCTCGACATATTTTTCTTTTTTAAGGAGATGCGACGTGATAACGTACTGACCACATTTGGGGCACAGAAACTCACTCTCTTCATGTACACCGGACCATTCAGACAATCCCTGTAGGCCACACCTTAAGCACAGAAACTCCACATTTTCGTTTACTGACTCCATGAGTCGCCTCCTTAAGAATGTTCTGCGCCGATATCAGGCTCTTTAGTTCAATTCAACGCAAATGTTTAATTTCCTGTTTATTTTAAATTTTTTAGACAATAATATCTTACTACCATTGTATGTCAAAGATGCTTGTTTACAGTCTGCTCTTTTAGCAAACACTAGGCTTGCAGATTATTTCCCGAATTTTTCCGGCGAAAAAGTCCTTGGCATGAGCCGGTTGTACCACAATTGCCGTGTCAGCCCCCCTACCGGAGCCGCCAATGGCAATTATATCTTCGCCATAAGGAATTAAACCGGCATCAAGCGCCATAACAGCAATTTCCACGCTAACTTTTACTCCCTGGCCC
>JAAZIQ010000041.1 GCA_012800795.1 Bacillota bacterium | reverse complement strand
AATTAACGTCCGATAATATATCTTATGTAAACAAATCTAATTTTTTATTTAATTTTACTGAAACAACTAATTTAATGACTCATCAAACATAATTACAGCAAGCGGCTTTTCGGTTTTCTTTTAAAATAAAATAACCCATATAATAATGGGTTTAATACAGAGTAAAAATTTTATTATCTATTTGGCAGGGGAGACAGGACTCGAACCCGCAACCAACGGTTTTGGAGACCGCTACTCTACCAATTGAGCTACTCCCCTGCATGCATAGAATATTTTAGCGCATGTTAGTGGTTTTGTCAAACGTAAAAAGAAGCAGAAATGGTTTTATTTTACCGCTGGATTAATTTCAGTCTTCTGTCTTTTTATTATATCAAGTAGTTCCTTGAAAAGCCTGGACGGCTGGTATACAATAAAAAGAAAAATTTCTTCTTGGTGACGGGGGTGGGCTATGTCTGAGCAAATCGGAATAATTGGTGTAGGGGCAATGGGCGGAGCCTTATTAAAGGGTCTGCTGGCCGGTGGCCTGAATCCGGAAAAAATCTTGGTGTCTGATACCGATTCCGTCAGGCTGCAGCAAGTTGCTTATAAATGTGGCGTCACCAGCAGTAAGGTAGAGGAAATTGCAAGGTCAGCAAAAATTATTTTTATCGCTGTGAAACCACAGGATATAAAAGATTTATTGGCACAGCTTGCACCGCTACTAAAGCCGGGTCAGCTTATTGTCTCAGTGGTAGCTGGTGTAACCATTAGTGAATTTGAACACAACTTCATTCATGAAGTCGGTGTAATACGCGTTATGCCCAATACACCATGTTTAATTGGTGAAGGGGCAATGGCTGTTTCGACCGGTAATTATGTACATAAAACGGACTTGACATTGGTAGAGTCTTGGTTAAAAAATATAGGCGCAGTACATATAGTGCCAGAGCGTTTTTTAGATGCTGTGACAGGAGTCAGCGGCAGCGGTCCGGCTTACGTTTATTTACTGATCGAAGCTTTGGCGGATGGTGGCGTTCTTTGTGGCCTGCCTAGATCCTTGGCACAAGAACTGGCTGTACAAACTGTGCTTGGTTCCGCATTAATGGTAAAGGAAACGGGACAGCACCCTGCGATTTTACGGGAGCAGGTGATTTCACCGGCCGGTACAACTGCTGCTGCAGTTTTTGCTTTGGAAAATGGTAATTTTCGCGGTTTAGTACAGCAAGCGGTTAAGGAAGCCGTAAAACGCTCAAAGGAGCTGGGACAAAGTGACTTATGATAGGAAGGCTCTTGCAAGGAACAGTACTGTGGTTGTTAAAGTCGGCTCACGGACATTAACGCACGCAAGTGGAAAAATAAATTTGCGTATGATGGAAAAGCTGGTGCGGGAGTTGGCTGACTTAAAAAACCAGGGTTATCAAGTGATTTTAGTTACTTCAGGTGCCGTGGCAGCAGGTATTGGTCGCCTTGGTTTGGAAAGCAAACCACAAACTATTCCGGAAAAACAGGCCGTTGCTGCGGTAGGGCAAGGCCTGCTCATCCAAATGTATGAAAAACTTTTTTCCGAGTATGGTTTGGTTATAGCACAAGTTTTACTAACGAGGGATGACTTTAATGATCGTAAGCGTTACTTAAATTCCCGCAATACACTGCAGGCGCTATTGGAGTATGGAGCAATTCCTGTTATTAATGAGAACGATACCGTAGCCGTGGAAGAGATAGAGTTTGGGGATAACGATACTTTGTCTGCATTGGTGGCGAGCCTGCTGGATGCAGATTTATTAGTATTATTAACTGATATTGGCGGCTTATATACTGCTAATCCCAAATTAGATCCGCAGGCACAATTGATTGGTAAAGTGGAGCAAATAACGCCTGAGATCAAAAAACTTGCCGGAGGCAGTGATGAAATGCTGGCAACGGGCGGCATGATCACCAAATTAATGGCGGCAGAAATTGCTGTTAATTCCGGTGTCCCCATGATTATTGCCGATGGGAAAGAACCTCATGTACTGCAGCGGCTGTTGGAAGGCGAAAATATCGGTACTTACTTTTGTGCACGGGAAAAGTCATTGGAGAGTCGCAAACGCTGGATTGCTTACGGACAAATTCCGCACGGAAAACTTATTATAGACGAAGGCGCTGCCCATGCAGTACTATACGAAGGAAAAAGCTTATTGCCCAGTGGAATTTTGGCTGTTTACGGCTCTTTTGAACAGGGAGAAACGGTGGCCATTGAAGATCAAGAAGGGAAAGAAATTGCCCGCGGCTTAGTTAATTATAATTCGCGGGAATTGAGACAGATTAAAGGTCTCCATACAGAAGAGGCTGCAGGCTTGCTGCAGCGGGCCTGCGGGGAGGCAGTGCACAGGAATAATATGGTGGTTAATAATTAAATTAATGAGATGGGAAGGTGAGGAAAATGAGTGAAGTTATGAAAAAAGCGGCTGCGGCAAAAGCTGCTTCTGTGCAAATGGCCATGGCAACAACTGAGAAGAAAAACGAAGCTCTGCTGGCCATTGCAGATGAATTGACGGCAAATCAAGATGAAATACTGGCGGCCAATAAACTTGATTTGGATAACCTTGTGAGGAAGAAAGATTATAATAAAGCTTTTTATGACCGTTTAGCTTTGTCTCCCGAGCGCATTGCAGGTATGACGGAGGGAGTACGGCAAATAGCGGCACTGCCGGATCCTGTCGGTGAAGTAACTGGAATGTGGGTACGTCCCAATGGTTTGCAAATCGGTCAAGTGCGTGTTCCCCTGGGAGTGATAGGCATTATATATGAAGCGCGGCCCAATGTTACAGTGGATGCCGCTGCCTTGGCTCTGAAGGCCGGAAATGCTGTGCTTTTACGCGGTAGTTCGGAAGCAATTAATTCCAATATTGCCTTAGTTAAATGCCTGCAACAGGCTCTGGAAAAGGTGGGCTTACCGGCGGGTGTTATTAGTCTGATTGAAGATACAGAGCGAGCAGCTGTACAGGAAATGATGCGCCTTAATGAATATTTAGATGTGTTGATCCCCCGGGGAGGAGCCAATTTAATTAAAACAGTGACGGAAAATGCCAGCATTCCTGTCATTCAAACGGGCACAGGAGTTTGTCATACCTTCGTCGATGCCAGTGCAGACTTGGAAATGGCTGAAAGAATTGTGTTTAATGCTAAAACAAACCGCCCCGGTGTCTGTAACGCCATGGAAACCCTTCTGGTTCATGAGAAAGTGGCCGATGCTTTTCTTCCCCGCATCCTGGAAAAGTTTTTCGCCAGTGGCGTGGAAGTGCGCGGATGTGAGAAAACATGTGCATATGATGAGCGTGTAAAAGCTGCTGTGGATGAGGATTGGTCTACTGAGTATTTAGATTTAATTCTTGCCGTGAAAGTGGTTAAATCTTTTGCGGAGGCTGTTTCTCACATTAACCGTTATGGCACTGGGCATTCAGAAGCAATTATTACTACACATTATCAGCGTGCCAGGGATTTTCAGGCCCAAGTCGATGCTGCTGCAGTATATGTCAATGCCTCTACCCGTTTTACGGATGGCTTTGAGTTTGGCTTGGGAGCAGAAATGGGCATTTCAACGCAGAAATTACATGCCCGCGGGCCAATGGGGCTGGTTGCCTTAACTTCAACGAAATATATAATAAATGGAAACGGGCAAATACGTAGTTAGGATCTGGCATTTGCAAAATTTAAAGTGATCTAGCAACTTTCCGCTTTTAATTATATAATAGAAGCAATAAACGACTTTTTATAAATAGTAGGGTTTAAGGAGGGCAAAGAGGTGAAAAGATTTCTCGATGGCTTAGCCAAAAAACAAGTAATGCTAGTCGATACAACACTGCGTGATGGAGAACAAACGGCAGGAGTCGTTTTTTCCAATAAAGAAAAACTTCGGATTGCTCAAATGTTGGATTCTCTAGGTGTGCACCAGCTGGAAGTGGGAATTCCGGTAATGGGCGGCGATGAAAAAGAGGCTATTAAAGAAATAGTCGATTTAGGTCTTGATGCCAGTATTATGGCTTGGAACCGGGCTGATGTTAATGATATTAAAGAATCATTGGACTGTGGAGTCGATGCTGTTGCCATTTCCATTTCTACTTCTGATATTCATATTAAGTATAAATTGCAAAAAAGCCGTCAGTGGGTTCTGGACAGTATGGCAAAGGCGGTTGAATTTGCCAAAAAACACCAGAAGTATGTTTCCGTTAATGCCGAAGATGCTTCCCGTACCAGCATGGACTTTTTGATTCAGTTTGCAAAGCGTGCTAAAGAATGCGGTGCTGATCGCTTACGTTTTTGTGACACTGTAGGTATTTTAGAACCCTTTAAAACTTATGAGCTTATTAAGCAGCTGCATGAAGCTACCGGAATGGATATAGAAATGCATACCCACAACGATTTTGGTATGGCCACAGCCAATTCCTTGGCCGGGGTAAAAGCCGGTGCCTCCATGGTGGGAGTAACGGTTAATGGCTTGGGAGAGCGTGCAGGCAATGCTGTATTGGCGGAAGTGGCCATGGCTTTAAAATATTTATTTGATATTGATGTGGGTATAAAACCGCATGAGCTGCGAGAAATCTCGGAATATGTGGCTTTGGCTTCCGGACGTGAATTGCCCGTTAACATCCCCATTGTAGGGACAAATATGTTTGCCCATGAATCGGGCATTCATGCAGATGGAGTAATCAAACATCCCAGTACTTATGAAGTTTTTCAACCTGAAGAAGTGGGCTTACAGCGCCAAATTGTTATTGGCAAACATTCCGGTACTGCAGCTATCATTGCCAAATTTAAAGAATATGGCCGCAATTTATCTGATCAAGAAGCAGCTGAGATTTTACCTTTAGTAAGGGCTGCAGCCGTTGATTTAAAAAGAACTCTTTTTGATAAAGAATTAATACTCATATATGAGGATTATTTGCGCAAAAATAATAGAAAAGGTGCATAATGACCTGAATAAAACATGGACACCGACTTTTGTCGGTGTCCACTGCTATAGCAGCCAGAGAGGTGTGCAATGAAGCTTGCGACGCTATTAAAAGGTTATGCGCATCAAACAGCAAGTAAAAATCTTGATATAGAAATTAAAGGAATAGCTCATGACTCTCGCTATGTAGCTCCGGGAGAATTATATATATGTTTAGAAGGTATGAAAGAGGATGGTCATTTTTTTGCCGGACAGGCTGTGGAGAGAGGTGCCGCTGCCGTTGTGGCTTCCAAGCCACTGAATCTGGCGGTGCCGGTAGTTTATGTTACTAATACACGCCATGCGCTGTCTTTTCTCTCTGATCGTTTTTTTGGCCATCCCAGCCGCAAACTCCACGTAGTAGGTGTTACAGGCACCAATGGCAAGACTACCACTACACATTTTTTGCAATCAATTTATCGTGCAGCAGGCTGTGCCACCGCCATAATCGGTACAGTCGGTATTCTAATCGATCAGGAATACCTGCCCGGCTGTCTTACAACTCCGGAAGCTTTTGTTTTGCACAAAACTTTGGCTGAGATAAAAAAACAAAATATTAAAAACGTAGTTATGGAAGTCTCTTCTCACTCATTAAGCTGGCAACGGGTGGAACACGTAGAGTTTAAAACTGCTATTTTTACCAACCTAACCCATGATCATTTGGATTTCCATAAAAGTATGGAAAAATATTTTACTGCCAAAGCTTATCTTTTTAAAAGCTTATTAAAAAAAGAAAATGGCCATATTCCTGCCATTATTAATGCAGATGACGGCTATGGCCAAAAGCTGCTTGCAGAATTGGATGTGCCGGTACTTACATATGGCTTACATCAAAATACTGCGGTACGCGGTTTTATCGCCAGTACTGCTGCACGGGAAACCATTGTGGTTGTGCGTTATGGTAATCTTGAATTTGAAATTAATGTGCATTTGCCGGGAGAATACAATGTCTACAATGCACTGGCGGCTGTAGCCGCCGCCTTAGCAGAAGGAATTGCACCTGAAGCCATTATAGATGGGATCGATAATCTGGAATCAATTCCGGGTAGACTGGAAGCAATTAATTGTCAACAGGAGTTTAGCATTTTTATCGATTTTGCTCATACGCCTGATGCTTTGGAAAAAGTGCTAACTACCTTAAACGCACTGCCGCATCGTAAGTTAATTACTGTCTTTGGCTGCCCGGGTGATAGAGATAAAACAAAAAGACCGCTAATGGGTAGAATTGCAGAAGCTTATAGCGATGTGGTAATTGTTACATCTGATAATCCGGCTTCTGAAGCGCCGGAAGATATCATCCGTGAAATTGTGACTGGTATGGAGCGGCTGCCCGTTGTGTTGCCCGATCGCCGTGAAGCTGTGCGCCATGCGCTTTCCATAGCGAGAAAAGGGGATATAGTACTTTTAGCCGGCAAAGGTCATGAAACATACCAGCTGATAGGTGATCAGTATATACCCTATTCAGATAAACAGGCTGTGGAGGCATTTTTCATTTCCTAATCTTTTTATTTGCCTGCCAAATCTAAGGAAAAATCTAATTTATGGGAACTGAATACTGTAGTATTGTTTGGCACTGATGGCAGTATAGTTGATGAATACAGAAGTCATTACCCATCAGCAAAGAATTTTCTTCGTAAGGAGCATATGGTCCTAGCATCTCCTGCAGCGCTCCGCAATCTTCCAGGCAGCTGCCACAATTAGGGCAGCTGATTTTTAATTCATATAAACCATTGCAGTAAGGGCAAATTCGGTTTGTCATAATTTGACCTCTTTTGGTTTGTATTGTGTTAAGCCGGTATCAACAATGCTTCTGGGGAAAAGAGTGTTTTTATGTTCTTTAAAGGATTATCTTTAAGTACTAAAATATATGGTTTTTTACCGGGCGCCAGACTTCCCATTAATGTTTGACGGCAAGCTTGTGCCGCACGACTGGTGGCTGCCTGAAGGGCTGCCAAGGGAGAAAGGCCGGCATTATGTAAGAGCATTATTTCCTCTATTAAAGAGATGCCATGCAGAACTCCCGGGGCTCCGGCATCAGTGCCTGCGAGAATTTTTGCCCCTAATGCAAAGCCCTCGGCAATTAATTCTTGATGGTAGATTAATGAGCGTGTAATTACGTCACGCATAGTGGGGGTAAGGGCATCAAATAACTCCGGTTTAGCCAATTGTGCATTTACGGGAGAAAGGGTGGGTATCCAGTAGCTATCTGATGCAGCCAAACGTTTTAAAGTTTCACGCGTCATAAAGTAGCCATGCTCAATGGTATCAACTCCGGCTTCAAGACAACGGCGGACAGCTTCATCTCCGCTGGCATGAACCATTACAGGCAGCTTATGGACTGCAGCTCTGTCTACAATTGAGCGCAATTCCGAAGCAGAAAAGGTGGCGGTACCTGTTTTCCCATAACTTTTAAAGCTAAAGATGCCTGAAGCAACAACTTTAATATGTTGGGCGCCAAGGCTGGCCAGTTTATCAACAAGCTGCAATGCCTGAGATAAATTTGTAACGGAATAGCCCAGGGCTGAACCATAATGCCCCTTTTTGTAAATTGCTCCAATTGATTGAAGCAGTAAGAAGGGGGAGTTTACTGAAAGCTTGCCGCAGGTGTTTCCGCCGTCACGCGCAGCCACTACACCTGCCTGTAGATATTGCTGTGCCCGCTGTGCCAAAGGTTGGGTATCTTCGTAAGGGAATGCTAAATGAATATGTGAATCAATAAGCGCAGGCATCAAAGTGGCATGACTATAATCAAAAACAAATCCTTCCTTGCTAGTATGAGCATTTATTGCTTTTATAAAACCGTTTGTAATATTTAAAATGCCATTACTATAAATAATTTCTGACAGCCCGTCCCAAAGCTGTCCGTATTTTATACTTGCCTGATCCGGCACTTCAATGATTTGCATAACAATACCCCCGTCTGCTTTTTATGCTATTATATCATATTTAATATAATTGGCGTTTTAGTTGTAGTAATCAAAACTTAAAGGGCTTTGCTTGAAAAAGCAAGCCTAGCGTATTGCCTAGGACTTGCTTTTTTTATTCTTTTCTGTTTGCAGTTGACTTTTATTATTTTACTGGTCCAGAGCTAGCTGAGCATAATAATCAAGCAGAGGGGGAAGGTGAGGATCAAACTGTTCAGCGAAAGTAGCTGCCAATTTATTGGTTTCCAAATAGCGTGGGATACCATCAGGAGGCAGAATAAAATCAATGGAAAGCATAACTCGTCCCTGATGAAAAGAAAGGGCTTCAACAAAGGCGCCAAATTCGCGAATGTTGCCAACATGGCCGCGAGTTATTTCCGGTTTACCTATAAATTCGCCGAGCGGCAGTACTTTTTGTGCTTGTAGAGCAGTCCAGTTACAGCGATGAATAAACCTCTGGCAATATAAACCATAGGGCTGGGCAGGTGTTTTAGAGGTGGAGAGAAAGTGCATTTTATGAACCACATGATCGGCATGATCAGCATAGGGATCATTGGTAAAAATAAATTCACTGCAAATTAATTTTTCGTTATGTTTAAGATTTTTCAGCAGGAAGGGCAAATGTTCCTCTAGTTTTTCTGACAGCCAGACAGTATAAGGAGTCCCGTCGCTGTTTTTACCTGCTGAACCGTAGGGACTTTTTATAATCCAAACCTTAACGTCAGCGGCAGGTAAGATGGGACTGCTTTGCCGGGTAAAAGTTATTTGCCGGGGTAAAAAACGAGTGCCGTTCATATGATTTAGGGCAGCTGCTAAAAAGGCTTTTGATGAGAAGTAAGTTGGCAAGTAGCCAAAAATTTTTTTGCCTTTTTGTTTCCACTGCCTAACTAATGCTGATTCAATCGTACAGAGCTGAACATCAATGTAGTCTGCTTCTAAATCAGCCTTTAAACTTTTTTCAGGGCAAAGAAATACTTTTAAACCTTGCCGGGAATAATTAGTTACAAGGCCGGTTACACCTTTTGTTTGGCAGCCAAAAAGGTACCAAGTGGGATAGGGAGAAGTCCCGTCCTGGTACCTTTGGGCGCCTATCTGCATAGTTTCGCGCGGAGTAAGCTGCCGTTCGATTACGGGTACCGCTAAAGCGGCTGCTAGCATTTCATTTTGTACGGCGATGCAGATGGTGGGCAATTTTCTCACCTACGGTAATTACGCACAAGTCGCTCCCAATAGCGGCGAAATAGTGATTCATGATTGGGGCCTGCGGGTTCGTAGGGCGGGCCCAGTGCCTCTATGGCGGACATTTCTTCCGCTATTTCCACATCTGGGTCTTGGCTATCCCAGGGTTCAGGGAAAAAAGACATCCGGTTACACCCCCTAGGTGTTTTATAGTCTTTCTTCTCTAGTATCTGTTATAATAAAAAAAAATTACGATAAAAACATTGGCAGGTTTACCAACAAAAGAATAGTAGGATCTTTTTTAGCTTGCAACGTAAAGAAGATTTTATGCTATAAATTAATTGTTTATGCTTGTATTTTTTTTTTACACTACAATAGTAATTTAAAACAGTAAATTAGCTGATAAATAATTTTTCCCCGGGGAAGGATAAAATAAAATTATCCTAGGGGGAAAATTTATGAAAAGAAGAGTAAAACAAATAAGCTTGCTTGTTTTTTTCTAATTTTAATAACGGTCAGTCCGGCAGAGATGCAGCTTGCTCTAACAGAACATGATACAAACAAGGCCGAGCAGAATAGAGGGCAAATCCTGTTATTTCAGCAGGTATTAGCTGAATTTGGAGCAACAACCCCCGAACAAGCAGTACAGCTTTGGGGAAAAGGGATACAATACAGAAACGGTGTTTACCACTATTTTGTAGCTGCAGAAAATCTCAGAGAAAAACTAATAACTGCATGGGGCTTACCGGAAGAAAGTTATTGGAATATAGGTACTTCTAGTCCCTGGCTTGATGGTTTTGAGATTATAGAGAGAAAAATTGTGTCTGCAAAGAAGCAAAAAGTAAAAATTAAATATTACTGGCTAACTTCAACTGGACCGGCCGGAGCAACTATGGAAACTTTGACCCTTGTTAAGGATGGGGCATTCTGGCAGGTTACTGAGATTAATTAAAAGTCTATGATTTATAAATAATACGGGCAAGCCTGATTAATTCTTCTATTACAGCCTGTGGCGAAGATGCGCACAGCAGCAATTTTGGTTCTGCTGTGCCTTTGTTTTGCAGCTGCAGCAGAACCGGCTTGTCGGGTAAAGTAGAGATTTCTTTTATCGTCAGAATAGGATTTAATTCTTTACCAGCTGCAGCTAATATTTCCGGTGAACATTTTACCTGCACCAAAGCCCGAAAAAACGGGTTTTTTCTATGAATTTCAAGCAGTAGATTAGCCAGAGCGCTATTTTCTTCTGATCTTGCTGAGATAGCTTTTTGCCGGTCTTGGCCGGGTATTAGAGCAAATGAAGCAACATCATCAATATTTTGGGCATCTTCTGCACAGTAAAAGAGATAGGAGCTGTTTTCTGCCAAAAGCTTTTTGCCGGCAGTTGCCCTTTGCAGAATGGCCGGTGCTTCTTTGAAAGCAGCGGCAGTCCGGAAAGAATTAACTTCTGCCATTAGTGCTCCCATGGGATTAGTAGGTCCATAACCTTCGCCTACAGCAATTCCATGTCTAATGGCATCAGTTATAAAGCGTTTTGCTCTGCTTACGGCCTGCAAGGGGGAAAATCCCTTGGCTAAATTGGCAGTAATGGCGGCAGCATAGGTGCAGCCACTGCCATGTGTGTGAATTGTTTGTAATTTTTGTTCGCTAAAACGATATATGTTTTCCCCATCGTAAAAAATGTCAACCATTTCATTACCGGGGAGATGGCCACCTTTAATGAGCACATAACGGGGACCGTAAGTAATGATTTTTTTGGCAGCTGCAATCATCTCCTCTACTGTTTCAACTTTTTCCCCTGTCAGCACACTTGCTTCCGGTAAGTTTGGAGTAACAATCATGGCAAGAGGCAGAAGCTCTTTAATTAGTGTTTCTACAGCTTCTGTTTTGAGTAAACGATCACCACTCTCGGCAACCATTACCGGATCCACCACCAGTTTTTTTAGTTGAAATTTTTTTACTTGCCCTGCAACTGTATGGATAGTTTCAGCCTCTCCAAGCATACCGGTTTTTGCTGCTTGGATGGGGATATCAGATAATACAGACTCAAGTTGGCAGGCTACAAAGTTTGCAGGGACGGCATGAATACCCTGTACCCCTTTAGTGTTTTGCGCGGTTAAAGCTGTTATAACGCTGGTTCCATATACATTAAGCGCAGCAAATGTTTTTAAATCAGTCTGTATACCGGCTCCTCCACCGGAATCTGAACCGGCAATGGTAAGTGCTGCAAACAATTATATCTCCTCCTTAATCACCAAAAGAAATGCCAACTGCTTTGGCCGCTTGTACTAATTCACTGTCGGGTTTTACTAACTTTTGTTCTTTTACTGCATCTCCTAAAGGAACGGAAAGTATTTCATTTCCTTTGAGGCAGGTCATGCTACCGAATTGTTTTTCCATAATTAGTTTTGCTGCCTTAACGCCGAAACGTGTACCTAAAATTCTATCGAAAGCTGTTGGTGTACCCCCACGCTGTAGATGACCTAAAACCGTAACCCGTGTTTGCACCTGACATTGCTGCTGTATGATGCTGCCGATTACATTGGCAACACCGCCAAGCTTATTAAGATGTGGATTATCGGGGACCATTTCTTGATAGACAAGTTGACCATCCGGCAGTTTGGCGCCTTCGGCTACAACGATAATGGAGAATTTTTTACCGCGCCGGCGGCGTTCAGCAATTTTTTCGCAGATGGCTTCATATGTAAAGGGGATTTCAGGAATAAGAATTACATCGCCTCCGCCTGCGGTACCGCTATGTAAGGCTATCCAGCCGGCATTGCGGCCCATTACTTCCAACAACATTACACGGTGATGTGATTCTGCTGTTGTATGCAATTTGTCAATGGCATCGGTTGCAGTAGTTAAAGCGGTGTCGAAACCAAATGTTAGATCTGTAGCAGACAAATCATTATCAATAGTTTTGGGAATTCCCACCACAGGTACACCTTTTTGAAAAAGTTCATAAGCAATACTGAGGCTGCCATCACCGCCTACCACAACTAGAGCGTCAACCCCCATTTTTTCAAGATTTGCTATTGCTTGTTCAGAAACATCCCCCCAGATTGTTTTACCATTTTGCTGTCTCACAGGGTAGCGGAAAGGATTGTCTCTGTTGGTGGTGCCTAAAATGGTGCCTCCCCTGTGGAGAATACCGGAAACATGCTGATCTTGTAAGACTATTGACTTATTATTAATCATGCCGCCAAAACCATCCAAAATACCTATTACTTCTACGCCGTAGTGATGAATGGCGGTTTTAGCCACTGCACGAATGACAGCGTTTAAACCGGGGCAATCGCCACCGCCCGTAAGGATAGCTATCCTTTTTATTTTTGTTACCATATTATTCCCTCCCATTTGTATTTTTGATTATATCATGATTTGGAGCCAGGTATAGCTAAAAACCTCCTGCAGGAGGTTCTATTCATCATTAGTTTGAAACTGCACATCGCATAATTTTTTGTAAAGTCCGTTTTGTCTAATTAGTTCTTCATGTGTGCCTCTTTCAACAATTTGACCTTCTTCCAGAACTAGAATTTGATCTGCCTTTTTTACCGTAGATAAGCGGTGTGCAATAACAATGATGGTGCGGGTGCCGACCAGCTCCTGAATGGCCTGTTGAATTTTGGCTTCAGTTTCTACGTCTACGGCGGCAGTGGCTTCATCTAAAACCAGGATGGGTGTATTGCGCAAAACGGCTCTGGCGATGGAAAGGCGCTGTTTTTGCCCACCGGATAACTTAATGCCCCTTTCTCCGATATAGCTGTCATATCCATCAGGGAGCTCTTGAATAAATTCGTCAGCTTTTGCAATTTGAGCTGCCTTAATTATATCTTCAGCTGTACAATTTTTTACCCCATAGGCAATATTTTCAGCAATGGTACCGTTAAATAGAAAGACATCCTGTAGGACCATACTGATTTGATTGCGTAATGAAGCTATGGTTATATTTTTTAAATTGTAACCATCTAAATAGATATTGCCTGCTACAGGATCATAAAAGCGTGCTAGCAGGCTAATTATTGTGGTTTTTCCTACACCTGTGGGCCCAACTAAAGCTACCATTTCTCCGGGCTGGACAGTAAAACTAATATTATTTAGCACAGGTAAATTTTCTTCGTAATGAAAGTAGACATTTTCAAAAGTAACTTGGCCTGCAGCTGATTTTAGTTCAATGGCATCTTTGGTATCTTGGATTTCCGGCTCCGTATCAATTATTTCAAAAACCCTTTCTGCGCTGGCAATGGCATTTTGCATGTCTTCTGTAACTCGTGCAAGTGTGGCAATTGGCTGATAAAAAAGAGAGAGATACATTAAAAAACCAATAATATCAGAGACAGATAAAATGCCTCGCAGGGCCAGAAAACCGCCGAAACCTACCACTATTACCGTACCGAAAGAAGTACCCATTTCCACAGTAGGATGAAACAGTGCGCTTAGCTTAAGGGCTCGCAGCATGGCTTCCACATACCGATAAGCATGTTTGGCGACACGTTTTTCTTCTTTTTCCTGTTGATTAAAGACTTGAATTTCACGCATGCCTGAGAAGTTGTCTTGTAAAATGGCATTTAATTCTGCTAGCGTACTTTGCACAGTACGAAAGTAGGGTAGTACTTTCCGCGAAAAGGCGAAGCCGCTGTAGATTAAGAGGGGCACCGGTACGAGGGTAAGTAACGCCAAAATGGGATGAATTATAAACAAAATAATGGTAACTCCCGCCAATATCAGGAGATTCGTAATTAAATCCGGGGCGGCATGGGCAATCAGCAGTTCAAAGTTAGCGGTATCATTGACGGTACGCGACATTAATTGTCCTGTTTGTTTATCATGATAATAACTAAGAGATAATTTTTGCAAATGATTGTAGACAATTACCCGCATATCCGCTACTAATTTCCAGGCTGCAACATGGCTTAGGTAGCGATAAAAAAAGGTAAAAACGGCTTTGCTGACGTAAACCAGAATGAGCATTAATGCGAGATTGCGAACATTTGTGAAAGCCTGTTTATTGGCAGAGAGCTGAGTGAGAATGTCAGTTAATCTCATAACAATAAGTGGTGCCGTAAGATTAAGGGCAGTAATGGCTAGAAGGCTTATTCCCGTGATAATAAGCAACCACCAGTAAGGTTTAGCATATTTCAACAGACGTAGTAGGTTTTTCATTTTTTCCTCCTCTGCGGTAAATTAAACTAGAAAGGGTGGAAGAGACAGACATTGCATTTATATTCGCAAAGATTTCTTTATTTCCTTTTAAATTATACTACAAAAAGATAAAGTTACTTTTGCTGCTATAGATTTAGAAGCATATCTCTCCTCAAATAGGTCAAACTATTGTTAATTGTGACATTGAGAGCCAGCTCAATTTGGCAAGGAGGTAGCTATGGCCAGGTATAAGAAAAAACCGGAAAAGATGACACCAGAGGAACTAGCATTGGAGCAAATGAAGATGGAGATTGCGGAGGAGTTAGGGCTTGCTGAAAAAGTTAAAGAGAAAGGTTGGGAAAACTTAACGGCCCGGGAAACGGGGAGAATAGGCGGGATAATGGCAAAGCGTCTGCGGAAAAATCCTTTAATTTCATCAG
Source organism: Bacillota bacterium (assembly GCA_012800795.1). Taxonomy (GTDB): domain Bacteria; phylum Bacillota; class Dethiobacteria; order Dethiobacterales; family Dethiobacteraceae; genus JAAZIQ01. The sequence goes on along the minus strand of JAAZIQ010000041.1, from coordinate 24,585 downwards.
ATAAATAGAAGAAGAGCAAGCCCCGAAATTCAGAACAAAAGAAAAATAGTCAGAACCATACGGTTACTGACTATTTTTCTTTTGATTATTAATAATAGCGGATAAAAAGGAGGAATTTAAAAAAAATAGTCGAAATTTTGGGAAGGAGCAAGAAATATGTTCAATAGGGGAAAATAATGAGGAAAATATACGTTTGCAAACTTAAGCCAGGGATGATTCTGGCTAAATCAGTATATGGCCCCAATGGGCAATTGTGGCTACGGGCAGGAGTAACATTAACCAGTCAATATATTTCCAGCCTGCTGCGCTCAAAGATAAATTTTGTATATGTTTTAGACCCTTTTTTAAGTGATGCTCAAAATGAGGAAATTGTTTCTGATCAGGCTCGCTTACAGGCAAACAAGTTGGTGAAAAATGTTCTTACCAACATCAAGCAGGGAAAACAAGGACCTATTGTTGATAACAATTTTCTTAAAGTTGTTAATCGGTTGGTCGAAGAAGTACTAGACAATAAAGATGTTATGTATAATTTGGCGGATATATTAAGCACGGATGAGTATACATTTAATCATTCCGTCAATGTTTGTATCCTCTCGTTATTAATTGCCAGCAATCTGCGTTATACGCGTTCACGTTTGCAGGATATTGCAGTGGGAGCCTTACTGCACGACTTGGGAAAAACAAAAATTGACAAGAGGATTCTCATGAAAGAAGGCTGTCTAACAAATGAGGAATTTGCAATTATTAAAATGCATCCTGTTCTTGGTGCAGACATATTGAGTTGTAGGCAGCGGGATTTGGCCGATGATAGCCTGAAAATTGTTTTACAGCACCATGAGCGCTGCGACGGTTCAGGTTATCCTCATCAGCTGCTGCACCACCAGATTAATGAAAGTGCACGTCTGGTAATGATTGTTGATGTTTACGATGCCCTAACTTCTGATCGACCTTACCGTGCGGCTTTGCAGCCTCACCAGGTCTTATCTCTATTGAAATACAGCGGCAACCATGCTTATGATCCTGTTTTTTTGCAGACTTTTTTTGAACATGTTCCGGCTTATCCGGTAGGAACTGCTTTACGGTTAAGCAATGGTGACATAGGTTTAGTTGTAAAAAATAAGGTGGGAAAAACATTCAGCCCAACTGTAAGAGTATATTGGGCTGAGGGGAAGGAACCCTATAAAAATGAATTTGAAATAGATTTAGCTGTTGAGCAGTCTATATTTGTAGAGGAAGTTTTAAGTGAGGAGAAAAAGGAAGAACTATTTCCCTTGTACCCAAAAAATGAGTAATTTTTACTTGACCAAAGTCTTTTTATTTTCTACGGTATATTAATGTGAAAATTTTGGAGGGTAAAATGCGACTGGGTTCTCATCTGTCTATTTCCAAGGGTTTTGATAAAGCTGCAGAAACTGCCATGGAAATAGGGGCAAATACTTTTCAATTTTTTACCCGGAATCCCCGCGGTGGTGCTGCGCGAAAAATTGAGGAAAAAGAAATTTCAGCATGGCAGTCATTGCGGCAAAAGTATGATTTACGGCATATTGTCGGGCACCTGCCTTATACGGTAAATATGGCTTCGCAATCAGAACGCTCATATGCTTTTGCTAAAATGGTGGTGTCAGAAGATTTACAGCGCATGGATGCGGCGGGTATTGAGTATTTAGTTATTCACCCCGGTTCACATACGGGAGCAGGAGTAAGTGAAGGTATAGAGCGCATCATTGCTTGTTTGAAAGAAGCTTTTCTTCCTTATTGCGGCCAGACAATGCTGCTTTTAGAAACCATGGCAGGACAGGGTACTGAAATTGGTAGTTTGTCTGAAATTGCCGAGATAATGGACAGACTTAATAATCCACAAAATTTGGGAGTTTGTCTCGATAGCTGTCACCTAACGGGTGCGGGGTATGATTTTAGGCAGCCGGAAGAAGTTGATAAGTTAATTGAGGATTTGCAAAATACAATAGGCTTGGAGAAAGTAAAGATTGTACACTTGAATGATTCTAGATTTCCCCCAGGTTCGCATAAAGACAGGCATGCCAAGATAGGGAAAGGCTATTTGGGCAAGGAAGGAGTTTTAAATTTTATTACTCATCCATTCATTAGGAAGTTACCTTTGATTTTAGAGACACCTGTAGATGATTATCGGGAGTATGGGGAAGAAATATCTTTGTTGCGTAGCTGGGTGGAGGAACAGGAATAAAAGAGGCGAAGCTTTAAAGCTTCGCCTCTTTTGCTCTAATTACGGCAGTAATCAACAACTGCTTCCCAGTTGCAGTGTTTTTCAATGTTTTCCAAGGCAATTTTTACCGCTTTGGTATCACTGGGGAGTATGCGGCGGGACACCTCATGCATCTTCTCAATTGCCGTGTAAGTATCATAGTGGACAAGAATGATGGGCACATCTTTTTCAGCAGCTTTTGATATAACGCTAACATCAGGATAAAGGCCGCCCGTAAGGATTAAAACAGAGGTGTTTGTTTCTAAGGCTGTTATAGCCATGTCGGAACGATCCCCACCGGTAATGACAGCTTTATTTTGAGCACGCCGTAGGTAGCCTAATGCCCCTTCAATGGTCATAGATCCTACTACTACTTCTTCCACCAGGCGTGACATGCCGTTTTCAGAGGAAGTTAGCAGTTTTCCGCCCAAAGCTTCATAATATTCGCGTACAGTAGGTGCGGCAATTTCAACTTTTTGTGGAATTACTCCTAAAACGGGATGGCCGAGTTTTTCCAATAAAGGTGTGTAAATGCCTCTTGTTTTATCCAGTAGTGTTCTGTCGACATTATTAAAAATGTTGCCAAGGAAATTTATGCCGGAAAGCCGGAAATAATCATTATAGAAAATGGTTTTATCAAGGCTGTAGTCATCTTCTAAAGGTATGACATAAATAAACGCACTGTTTAGCATTTTAGCCAAACTGATGGCATCTAGCCCTAGGCTGGCTGCGGTATAGGGAGAGAGGGAACCATCAACGATTACCACATCAGCATCCTTTGCCACTTGCTCATAAGCATTTTTAATTTTTTCTGCATAATTATTTGTGGCTTGGTTTGTTTCCCAGGAAAGATGCGAAGGGCTGGTCTGGACAGGTGAAAGGATGGAGTCATCGTAGGGCAAATCCAGTACTTCCTTCAGTAAGACAACATCATCATCTGTTTTTTCGCGTGTGCCTTTTGTAGGATCAAGTGGCTTAAAGTAGCTTACTTTAATTCCTTGCTCACGCAATTTTAGCGCCAAGCCTAAAGCAATGGCCGTTTTACCACTGCCGGCCATGCCGCCAATAAAAATACTTTTCATATTTTCACCCTTTCTATTTGAGTTTATCATAAGAGATGGTGATTTTGACATCAAGTGCTACAGCTCCGTCAGGATAAGCAATTACTGGGTTTAAATCCATCTCAGCAATCTCCGGAAAGTCGAGGGAGAGTTGTGCCACACGGGCTATTGTCTTTACTATGGATGGTATATCTGAAGGAGTGCTGCCGCGGTAACCCCGGAGCAAGGTATAAGCTTTTGTTTCTGTAATCATTTGTTCAATGTCTTGTACGGTAAGACCTTTGGCCAGTCTGAAGGAAACATCTTTTAGTAAGTTAACATAAATTCCACCCATACCGAAAGCAATTAGCGGGCCAAACTGTAAATCTCGTGTCATACCGATTATCAATTCATTACCTTTCGGCATCATTTTTTGTACTTCAATGCCGTAAATAGGAGCTCCGGGCATTAGACGGTTGACACTTTCCATAATTTCCAAATAAGCATTTCTAACTTCTTGAGCAGATTCCAGACCTACTTTTACGCCGCCCACATCAGTTTTATGAATAATTTTGGGTGAAGCTATTTTTAAAACAACAGGATAACCCATTGCTTCGGCTCTTTCCACAGCTTCTTCCGGACTGTTAACCAAGTAAATGGGAGCGACAGGAATGCCATATGCTTCAGCAACCCTTGTTGTTTCATTACCTAATAAAACTAGGCGCTTATCACGCAACACATCATAAAAAGTTGCTTTTACTTCTTGGCGGCTAGCTTCTGTGAGAGATTCAATAGCTTTGGCTTCATGTAATGCTTTACGCATTTTTGAATATTTTACCATACCTGAGATTGCTTTTAAAGCAGGTTCCGGAAATGTATATGTAGGTATTCCGTGCTGCGTAAGTAAAGTACTTCCTTCTACTAAAGTTTCGCCGCCCATGTATGAAGCAAATAATGGTTTTTCGGCATATTTTTGCCGCATCTCTACTAATAATTCTGCAGTTTTTACAGGTTCAGTTACGGCAGTGGGGGAAAGTAAGACTAAAGCACTTTGAGTGCTTTCATCCGCTAAAACGGCTTCAAGGGCTGTACGATAGCGATCTGCAGGTGCATCTCCTAAAACGTCTACGGGATTATAGACACTTGCTTCAGGGGGCAAGTGATCGCGTAAAGTGGAAGTGGTTTCTTTACTAAATTTAGCCATTTCCAGATTTTCTCGTTCAACGCTGTCAGTGGCTATAATGCCGGGCCCTCCGGAGTTAGTGATAATGGCGATATTTTTGCCCTTAGGAATGGGCTGATTAACAAATGCAATAGCTAAGTCAAATAAGTCTGCCATATTTTCGGCACGCAGCACTCCGCATTGGCGGAAAGCTGTATCATAGGCAATATTGCTGCCTGCTAAAGCGCCTGTATGGGAAGAAGCAGCGCGAGCACCGGCCTGTGAAGTTCCTGCTTTTAGTATAATGATAGGTTTGCGTTTGCTGGCTTCACGGACCACTTCAAGAAAACGTTCTCCGTCGGTAACGTCTTCTAAATAACATAGGATAACACTTGTTTGGGGATCTTCACTGGCTGCCCAGATAAAATCCACTTCATTTAAATCGGCTTTATTTCCCATGGAAATCATGCGTGAAAAACCTAAATTTACACTTCGGCTCCAATCAAGGATTGCCAACAACATTGCTCCACTTTGTGAGATGAAAGCAATTTTACCTTGTGGTGGAGCTCCGGGAGTAAAAGAAGCATTAAATGGTGTATGGGTATCCAATATGCCAACAACATTTGGGCCAACCATGCGCATATTGTATTTTTTACAAATTCGCACAAGTTCCTGCTCACGTTTTAATCCTTCTTCGCCTACTTCCTTAAATCCGGCTGTAATTACAACTAAAAATTTTACTCCTGCTTCTCCGCATTCTTGTGCAACATTAACGGAGAGCTCAGCAGGAACAGCAATTACCGCCACGTCTACAGCTTCAGGAACCTCTTTAATGGAAGGATAACATTTAAATCCGAGTATTTCTTTTTCTTTAAGGTTAATGGGGTAGACCTGGCCGGTAAAACCGCTCTCCCGCAAATTAGCCATAATAGAATGTCCAATCTTTCCTTCTTTTTTTGAAGCACCTATTACAGCTATAGAACGCGGGCTAAAAAGAAGTTTTAAATCACTCATGAAATCACAACCCTTCTAGTTACAATTGTGAAAAAAATAACAGCTCGCTTATATTGTAACAAGAGAATGATTTTATTGCAATAACATGGTAAAGATAGTCATATTTCAGTCTTGTTAGAAGATTCTATAAGATTTCTCATTTTTGCTTAAACTGGCTAGTATTTAGTGTGAAATAAGCAGGGGGGAAATATGCTAAAAGATTCATTTATCTTGCGGATATTAAATAAATTAGAAGCAGAGCAATATCTCCCTGCTTCATTAAACTGGGCTAGACATTAAAGCGAAAATTAATAATATCGCCATCGGCAACAAGGTAGTCTTTACCTTCCAGTCTCAACTTACCTAATTCCCGAGCTGTTTTAAATGAGGCATCTAAAGCCATAAATTCATCATAATTTATAACTTCGGCGCGGATAAAACCACGTTCCATATCGGTGTGGATTTTCCCTGCCGCTTTTTTTGCCGTGGTGCCGGCTTTAATGGTCCAGGCCCGCACTTCATCTTCACCCACAGTAAAGAATGAGATAAGATTTAATAACTGATAAGCCGCAGCTGCTAAACGGGAGATGCCCGATTGTTTAAGCCCATATTCGGCCATAAATAGTTCCTGTTCCTCTACTTCCATTTGCTTAATTTCCATTTCCAGCGTACCACAAAATTCAATAAGCGGATAACCGGCATCCTGACATTGGGCTATTAACCGTTCTTTGCCGGTATAGGAATGCATCTGCAGCTGTTCTTCATCGACATTTACGGCGACAAGGACAGGCCGGGAAGATAGAAAAGCATAATTGCGTAGAATGGATAAGGCTTCTTCATTCCAATGGACGGCAGAAATGGGTTTCATATCTTCTAATAACGACTGGCAATCTTTTAATACTTTTTCTTCTGCGGCAGTTCGTTTTTTATCTTTATTACGGGAAAGTAATTTTTCCACCTGAACTAAATCTGTTAGAATCATTTCCTGCAGAAAATTAGCAAAAGCTTCATCAGGGTTTATGGGTTCTTGCGGCCAGGCGACGGCCGGATCCCGGTGGGCTCGTACCACTACTGTCAAGGCATCCAATGCTTTGAGCCTGCCGGCAGTTTCACCGCTCAACTCTCCGCCATGTCCTAAAGCGGGGAAATCGGCAAATTCTACTGTGGCATGAATTGTTTTTTTCGGGTTAAAAATAGCGGCTAGTTTATCTATGCGATCATCGGGTACTTTGGCCGCCCCTTGTGGTATTCCGTTTTTACCGCCATGACCGGAGGTTGCTCCTGTTAACAATTGAAATAATGTTGATTTTCCGGCCAATGACGGGCCAATAATGCCAATTTTCATTGTACTGTACCACCTCTTGATCCATCATAGCGCAGATATTCGGGTAGGTCAACCGGGTGCAATAAAAACTATTTTAGTATAGTCATAGCTTAAGCGAAAAAGGTTAATCTAATAGCAACAAAACATTATTGAGGTGGTAGGGAAATGACAGTGATTATACGTCTTGACATGGGTGCAAGGCAGCTTGAGAAAAGGAAATTACCCGCAAAATATGAAAAATTGGCCGGTAGGGCACTTATTTCACAATTATGTCAGGATGAAGTAGAAGCTTTATGTTATCCCCTGGGAGACAAAAATAAGTTCTTTGTGGCACCGGGCTTTCTTTCCGGAAAAGATTTCGATTTTGGTGGACGTATTAGTATGGGAGGAAAAAGTCCACTGACAAGAGCTATTGCAATATCAAACGGTGGTGGTTTGACTGCAAGCTATTTAGATGCTTTGGGTATCAGGGCATTGATTGTAGAAGGCCTGCCCAGTTCAGATGAACTTTATATTTTAGTGATTGGAAATAAGTCGGCAGAATTAGTGCCGGCAAATGATTTGCAGGGTAAAGGCACTTATGAGACTGCAGCACTTTTACAGGAAAAGTACGGTCGTCAAAATGCAATCTTTTGCATTGGACCGGCAGGTGAAATGTTAATGCCTACGGCTGCTATTATTAATACAGATGCAATAGGTACAGCAAGCCGTGTCTGTGGCAGGGGCGGCTTAGGCGCCGTTATGGGCTCTAAACGTCTTAAAGCGGTAGTAATTGAAAGGCCGCAAGCAAACATAAGTGAAAAAGCAGATCCTAAAAAGTTTGCAGAAGCTGCCGGCAAAATGAAAGAAGTGCTAATGAATATAAATAAAAAGAACAAAAATGTTAAATATGTGTTAGACAGTCATTGTCTGCCGACATGGGAGCCGGCTGCTGTCAACATTAATTACCATGCCATTGCTCCTGTTAAACCAGAAACAGCGCGCGCATTTAGAGACTATTGTGCCATAGATGATCCGGAAAGTATAGCCAGGCTAAATGATAGCGCCAATGATTTGGGAATAGATACCTTAGAAACCGCAGCAACACTGCGCATCTTAATGGAGGCTGAAATCATTTCTTGGGGAGACGGAAAAAAAGCATTACAGCTTTTACAGGAAGTGGCACAAGGAACATCTCTTGGTTTTCTGTTAGGCCAAGGTAGCAGCTTGACGGCTCAAGCAATGGGTAAAAGTCTGGAAAGAAATTTTTCTTCTTTTTCTCAAGATGAGCAGATAGGCTTCTGCATAGCTGCCGCGCTGCAAAAAGACAGAGAAAATGAACACATATTTGCAGCAGAAAGGGAAAACGATTTAGCAGGAGATCTCCTTTATCTTACCAATCAACTTCTTGATACATTGGGTATTTGTCTATATTCAGCCTCTGCCTTTTTAAAGGAGCCCAAGAGCTGGTCTTTAATGGCTGAGTTGCTTAATGCTAAATATGGCTGGGAATTAACTTCTACGGATTTAGCGGAATTATGTCGAAATTGTCAACGGATAGAAGAACAATTTAATCGTGAAGCAGGTTTTACAGGAGAGCATAATACTTTAGGCGGATATCTGCCTGTAGGACCAATTACACGAATAAATAATTATCCCCTCCGGCATGAACATGGCTTTACTTTTACAACACTATAAGAAATAATAAAAAATTGTTGATTAAAGAAGCCGATAACTAAACGGCTTCTTTTTTATTGAAAAAAGTGTTTGTTTTACTTGAAAAGGAATTCGTTAGAAACAAAGCGAATGAAGTTACATAAATAGTTCTAGTAAACTTGGAGAGGGTTAGCATGTCAATTCGTTTTGTGTTGGGGCGCGCAGGCAGCGGAAAAACATATCATTGTTTAAATTCCATTGCACAGGAAAGTAAAAAAGAACCGGTTGGAGCTCCACTAATACTATTGGTGCCGGAACAAGCATCATTTGAAATGGAGAGGGAATTGGCTCGCCTCTGTGGAGGCGGTACTTTTCGTGCACAGGTACTTTCTTTTCGGCGCTTGGCTTATCGTTTTTTACCTCCAGCCGGTAGCCGTTTACCCCAACTGACCGAACTGGGGCGTCAGTTACTTTTACGTCGCTTAATACAAGAAAAATCACCGTCGCTTAGTGTGTTTTCACAAGCGGCAAGTCAGCCAAATTTTTGCAGGCAGCTATCTGCGCAGTTGCGTGAATTTAAGCATTATCAAATAACGCCGGAAATGATGGCGGCGGTAGGTCTGCAAACCAACTGCCCGCCTGCATTGCAGGGAAAATTAAATGATTTGGCAGCGATTTATGAAGCTTATCAGGAGTATATTTCCGGTCATTATTTAGACCCGGAAGATACGCTAAACATTTTGGCTCTTGCCATTGCTCAAGGCTGCATGCCGCGGGAAACAAAAGTCTGGATAGATGGTTTCGCCGGCTTTACGCCGCAGGAATATGCAGTTTTGGGTGCTTTATTTACTGCAGTAAGGCAGGTGGAAATTGCTCTTTGTCTCGATCCGCAAAGAATACGGCAGCCGCAAGAAGAGGATTTATTTCATCCTACCCTCGATAGTTATTGGCGGCTGCGGAGATTGGCACAGAAAGCTGCAGTGCAAATAGATGCACCGCTAATTTTACCGCAACCTAAACAAAAGACCCGCTTCATTCCCGCAGCCCTAAAACATTTGGAAAAAAACTTTGCCCTGCTTCCTGTCAAAGCATATCCAGACAAAGCACCGGAAATTAAGCTGGTTACCGCAGCCGATCAGCGGGCAGAAGTTGAGGCCGTGGCATGTGATATTCTGCGTTTAGTGCGTGAAAAGGGTTACCGTTTCCGTGATATAGGCATAATCCTGCGCAATTTTTCAGTTTATCATGACTTAGTAGCTGCTATTTTTTTAGATTATGACATACCATTCTATGTTGATGAAAAGCGTTCGGCTGCACATCACCCATTGGTAGAATTTTTGCGCTCTGCGTTGGAAGTAGTGAACAACAATTTTGTTGCAAATTCAGTTTTTCGGCTGCTAAAAACTGACCTTTTTCCGCTTAGGCGGGAGGAGGTGGACCTGCTGGAAAACTATGCCCGTAAACATGGCATTACCGGCCCTCTGTGGCTTAGTAGCAAGCCGTGGAATTTTCGTCTCCATTTAACCCTGGCAGATGACACACAAGAGTTGACAGAGGAAAACGCCGAACTAATTCAACAGGCACGTAAACGCTTTGCTCGTCTTTTTGCTCCCTTTGCCGAAGAGATAATTGCGACAAAAAGCCAAACAGCTAACAGTTATTGTCAGTTGCTGTGGCGCCTTATGGAAAAAGTCGGAGTTGCAGACAAATTAAAAAAGTGGGCGGAAGAGGATGAGAAGGAAGGTCACTTAAGCCGCTCACTGGAACATCGTCAAGTTTGGCAGGGTGTGGTAGAATTGTTGGAGCAGACCTCAACATTACTGGGAGAGCAGAAATTAACTCTTGCTGAATTTATGCAAGTTTTTTTTGCTGGGTTGGAAAACCTGCAATTAGGATTAATTCCTGCCAGTCTTGACCGCGTAATTGTTGGCAATGTAGAGAGGTCTCGCCACCCGCATTTACTGGCGGTTTATGTTTTAGGGTTAAATGAAGGTGAATTCCCGGCAAACCTGCAAGATAAAAGTTTAATTGCTGATGAAGAAAGAATTGTGTTGGAACAAGCGGGGGTGGAGTTGGCAGTAACCCGAAGGCAAAGGTTATATCATGAACAATATTTAGCCTATATAGCTTTTACAAGAAGTTCAGAGTACTTATGGCTGAGCTGTCCTCTTGCAGACGATGAAGGTAAGGCCAAAAGGCCTTCAGCACTTTTTAATCATTTGCGAGAGATGTTCCCGCAGAATAAAGTGTTTTTTTACGGAAATGCCACCAATGATCAGGATGATGATTATCAATCTCTGGTGCGGCCGCATAAAATTGCCGCAGCTTTATTGCAAAGAAGTGCCCGGTTTTTGCAGGGCGAAAGTTTAAATTTTTTTTGGGCCTCTGTATATAATGAAGCTCTTGCACACCACGAAACCAAGGTTTATCTGAAAAAATTATGGCCGGCTCTGTCTTACCAAAACATTCTTAAGCCAATGCGGCCGGAATTAACTAAAGCTTTCTTTGGCACTAAACTGCATAGCAGTGTATCCCGTTTAGAAAAGTTCGCACAATGTCCCTTTGCCCATTTTGCGCAGTATGGTCTGCGCTTACGGGAAAGAGAAGAATTTGGTGTAGAGGCACCGGAAATGGGGATTTTTTATCATGCTGCTTTACGTGAATTTGTGGAAGAATTGCTGACAGAAGGTATTGCCTTAAGAGAATTGGAAGAGAGTGACGCTGTTACCAGGATCAACAGAATAGTAAATAATTTATTGCCGCTTTTACACCGGGAAATTCTTCTTAGCAGTGCTCGTTTACGTTTTTTGGCTGAACGTATCAGAGAAACTTTGGTCCAGGCGGTTATTACTTTAACTAGGCAGGCAAAAAAGGGGCGGTTTGAGCCTCTTGCTGTAGAAGTTGCTTTTAACGGTGAGCAGCTGCAACATTGGCATTTTAAGCACAATGATGATAGAGAAATTAATTTGTATGGCCAAATTGACCGTATTGATGTGGCTGAAGCAGAAGGAAAGATTTATTTACGTGTAATTGACTATAAAAGTGGCAATGCTGCTTTAAAGCTATCGGATATTTGGTATGGTCTATCGCTGCAGTTGTTGACCTATTTGGCTGTTGTCCGGGAAAATATGACGGTCTTAATTGGTAAAGAGGGGGAATGTGCCGGCGCCTTATATTTTAGTTTATATCAACCTTATAAGCGTGTCGGCAATCCTCTGCCTGAGGGAAAAACAGCAACTGAGCAAAAAATGGACGGCTTGATTTTAGCAGAAGAGCGGGTATTTACTCTTATGGGTGGAAACGAAGTGGTGCATGCTGCATTAAAAAAAGACGGCAATTTTACGAAAAATTCCCGAGTAGTAACCCGGGAAGAAATGCTGCAGCTTTTACAGTTTGTGAAGCAAAAAATCGGACAGCTGGCAGACCGGATTTTAGCAGGCGAGATAGAAATAAAGCCTTATAAAACAGCTGACGGTAGGACTGCCTGTACTTATTGCTCCTATAAGGCAGTTTGCTGCTTTGATCCTGCTGTTGGTAATCAGTATCGCTATTTACCGTCCCTTTCTACGGAGCAAGTATTAAGGGCCATCTCGGCAAAAGGAGGGAACTAAAATGTCACGAAATTGGACTACCGAACAATTGGCTGCCATTGAGACTACGGGCTGCAACATTTTAGTTTCTGCTGCGGCAGGGAGTGGTAAAACTGCAGTGTTAGTTGAGCGCATTATTCGTTTGCTTTGTCATAAAGAAAATCCAGTGGATATTGACCGCCTTTTGGTAGTAACTTTCACGGAAGCAGCAGCAACAGAAATGAAGGAACGAATTGCCGCTGCTTTGGAGAGAGAAATTAAAGTTTCTCAGCGCTTGGAGCTAAAAAGGCAACTATCATTACTTAACGGTGCTTCAATTTCTACACTGCATGCCTTCTGTCTCGAAGTTATTCAGCGTTATTTTTATCTGCTTGAAATAGATCCTACTTTTCGTGTCGCTGATGAATTAGAAGCGAACATGCTGCGCCAAGATGTTATGGCTCATGTTTTAGAGAAAGCTTTTGCGCAAGAAGAGGAAAGCTTTTTGCAGTTGGCAGAATATTATGGTGGGAAAAACAGTGATGAAGGATTAATCCAATTGGTGTTAAAGCTCTATCAGTTTGCCTGGAGCAATCCTGCTCCTTTTAGTTGGCTCTCCGAAGTTGCAGCTTACTATGCACTGGAGGAAGGCAAAAGCATGGAAGCGCAGCTGCAGAGATGGCTACAGCCCATAAAAAATGAATTAAGAATGATTCTTGAACAGGCTGCCGACGCCTTGGTCGAAGCACAAAGGCTGTGCAGATTACCCGGGGGGCCTCTGGTTTACGAAGAGACATTAAAAGCAGAATTGGCACAAGTAAACAGGCTGCAGAACTTGCTGGCAGAGCCGTGGCAAAAATTACGTGAGGGCTGGCTCGGGGCGGCATTTGAGCGTTTACGCCCGGCAAAAGGAACAGATGAAGAGTTAAAGGAAAAAGTTCAAGCGTTGCGTCAAAGGGCCAAGAATTTGCTGACTAAAGCACTAGATATTTATTTTGTACGCACTTTAGATGAATATGTTGCAGAAATAAAAGCGTTGGCACCACTATTGAGAGCATTGGTGAAATTAACAAAAAATTTTGCCAAAGCTTATGAAGAAGCTAAAAGAAGGGCAGGGCTTCTTGATTTTAATGATTTAGAACACTATTGTTTGAAAATTTTACGAAAAGAAGGATCAGAACAGGAGCCTTCTGCTGCAGCGCGAGAGCTGCGCACTCGTTTTGAATATGTTTTAGTTGATGAATATCAAGATATCAATCCTGTGCAGGAAGCAATTTTACAGCTAGTTTCCCGGCAAGGCGCAAAAAACGGCAATCTTTTTATGGTAGGCGATGTCAAACAAAGTATTTATCGTTTTAGGCTAGGGGACCCCAGCATTTTTCTGAAAAAATACAACAGCTACGGCTTAACGGATGAAAATAATAAAAAAATACTTTTAAGCCGCAATTTTCGCTGCCGTAATAATATAGTTGCAGCAGTAAATTATCTTTTTACCCAGCTAATGTCTACGCCGGCAATGGAAATAGAATACAACCAGGAAGCAGCCCTTGTTTACGGTGCAGATTATCCTCCACCTGCTGCCAATGAAAAAATGCTCTCTGAAGAGGTAGAGGTGGTTTTGCTGGAAAAAAACGGACAAGAAATGAATACAGACAGTTTGGAGGCAGAGGAAAGTTTTGCCCAGGAAGAAGAGCTGGCGAGTATAGAGCGTGAAGGGATTATTATTGCTGAAAAAATTTTACAGCTAATGGATCCTAAAAGGAAAATCCATGTTTTTGATAAAGATGAAAAATGCTACCGCCCGATAAGTTTCCGTGATATTGTTATTCTTTTACGCTCTACCGTTGAACGTGCCAATTACTTAGTGGAGATCTTGTCCCGTTATAACATCCCCGCCTCTGCGGAACTATCTACAGGCTATTTTGCAGCCACTGAAGTGGAAACAATGCTTTCTTTATTAAAAATACTGGACAATCCTCGGCAGGATATACCGCTGGCAGCAGTTTTAAGAGCGCCTTTTGTTGGTTTTACCCCTGAAGACTTGGCAACTATTCGTAAGATCGGCGGCAATAATGTGGATTTTTGGCAGGCATTACAGATAACTGCGGCTTCAGAAATTCCGGGACTTTCTGAAGCATTAAGAGCTTTTTTAGGCAAATTAGATTCCTGGCGTACTTTGGCACGGCGAGAAAAATTGGCAGCATTAATCGCCAGTTTGTATCGCGAAACAGGCTATGTTGATTATGTAGCCGGGCTGCCGGACGGAATGAGAAGGCAGGCAAATTTGCGGGCACTTTTTTCTCGGGCCCGTCAATTTGACCGTTTTTCCCGGCAAGGTTTAAGCCGTTTTTTACTTTTTATTGAGCAGCTTCGTTCAGCGGGTGAAGATTTGGGGACAGCCCGCAGTTTGGGCGAAAACGAGAATGTAGTACGTATTATGAGTATTCATAAGTCCAAAGGTCTGGAATTCCCCGTGGTTTTTATATGCGACCTAGGAAAGAATTTTAATTTCCGGGATTTACGAGCGGAAATTTTAATGCACAGTCACTACGGTATAGCACCGCTTGTAGTTTGTCCCGAAAAAAAGATCCGTTATCCTTCACTACCTTATCTGGCGTTGCGTTTGGTAGGAGAGGCAGAAACAAGAGCTGAAGAAATGCGTATTTTGTATGTGGCACTAACGAGGGCCCGGGAAAAGCTGTATCTAATCGGCTCCGTCAACAACTTATCCAAAGTCTTAAATGAGTGGCAAGAAACGAAAGATTTAGAAAAAATACCCCCTTATTATATATGTAAAGCCACGAACTATCTGGAGTGGCTGGGCAGAGCTCTTGCCAGACATCCTGATATTTCGGGTGACAACAATAACCACTTAGAAGCAAAAGGATCTTTTTCTTTGACATGTCTGGAAAAAGCTCTGGCTAAGACAATAAATTCAGAAGAGAAAGAAGAGGAAAGGCAAAGCTTTAAAAAAGCAATTTTAACACTTAATCCGCTTCCTGTGGAAGTGGACCCTGAAGTAGCGCAAAAAGTAAAAGAAAATCTTGCCTTTGATTATCCCTCTGAATTATCTTTCATCCCGGCCAAACTATCCGTTACTGAAATTAAACGCCGCTTTGCACAAGAAGATTTTAGTGGAGACGAGACGTCAATCTATGCGGATTTTTCCTGGTCCAAACCTGCATTTACAGAAAAAAGATTAATCACGCCCCAGGAGAGAGGTCTAATATATCATACTGTCCTGCAATATCTTGATTTAAATTTTCCTTGCGACGAGCAGGGAATTAAAAAGCAGATAAAAGAGATGGCTGGAAGGGGAATATTATCCGCTGCTGAAATGAATGTACTGGAGCCGGACAAAATAAGCTCTTTCTTTAAATCTGCCGTGGGGCAATTGGTATTGGAGCAAAAAGATCGAGTTTTGCGTGAATGGCCTTTCACACTGGCAATTCCAGCGGCAGAAATTGCCGCCGTGCCACAAGATTGTGATGACCATGTAATTATTCAGGGTATTATTGATCTACTGATACCAAAGGCAGATGGTTATATCTTGGTAGATTATAAGACGGATCGTTTGCCAAAGGGCGGCCCGGAAGAACTAAAAAAACGCTATTACCTGCAGCTTAAATATTATGGCAAAGCTGTGGAAACCATTCTTAAGAAACCGGTAAAAGCGGCATATCTATATGTGTTAGAAGCGGCATCCTTTATACAAGTTTATTAGATTACTGCCGCTTATTGATAAAGCGATGTCTGTGACAACTTATTTTCAGAACAGTAGAAGCTTTCAGCCTCCTATTATTTTTTGGAGAGGAGCATAACCATGAGCGAAATTTTTGCAATAGACATTAAAGGTTTAAAAAAATCCTACGGTTCTGTGCAAGCTTTACGCGGTGTAAATCTTAGCGTTAAAACAGGTGAAATTCTCGGTTTTCTTGGTCCTAACGGGGCGGGAAAAACCACCACCATTCGCTGTATGCTTGATTTGATTCGACCACAGGCAGGGACTATAAAGATTTTGGGCTCAGACCCTGCTAAAGAGCCGGTAGCTGTCCGGTCACGTATAGGTTACTTGCCGGGGGAACTTATTTTAGAAGGCAACCAGACCGTTAAAGGAGCTTTACAATACTTCGCAGATTTGCGCGGTCATAAAACCGACTGGAAATATGTGCGCCAATTGACAGAACGGCTTGAGCTTGACCTTGAGCAGAAAATCAAAAACCTTTCCAAAGGTAATAAGCAGAAAGTAGGAATAGTGCTGGCTTTAATGAATAAACCCGAATTATTGTTACTGGATGAGCCGACCAGCGGTCTCGATCCCTTAATGCAGCAGGAAGTTTATAAACTATTGCAAGAGGCGAAAGCAGAAGGTACTACCATCTTTTTTTCCTCACACATCATCAGTGAAGTTGAGGCTATAGCTGAGCGGGTAGTCATTATCCGCGATGGCGTGATTGTAGAGGAAGTCGAACCTAAGGAACTGGTTGATATGGCTTTACGGCGCTATCGTGTCCGTTTTCGCGTGCCGGTAGAGCCTTCGGAGTTTTCCCATTTGCCTGGTGTTAGCATAGTTCGTCAAATGAGTGATACAGAATTGCTCCTGCAGGTAGAAGGAGAAGTGGATTTGTTAATTAAAGCCTTGGCAGGAAAGAAAGTTGCCGATTTGCAGTCAGAACACTTATCACTGGAGGAGGTTTTTCTGGCTTATTATCAAAAGAATAAGGAGTGAACAGTAATGTGGGCAGAATTTAAGCACACCCTGCGGCGCATGCGTTGGCAGATTGTAGGTTGGGCTTTTGGCACTGCTTTTTATGGGATTTTGATGATAAATATTTATCCTAGCATGGTCGATGCAAGTGATATTATCGATGAATATATCAGCATGTTTCCTGAAGCAATGCTGGCATTTTTTGAAAATATTTATGTTATCGGTACAGCTATGGGGTATATAGATGTTTATTTTTTCTCCTATATGCATTTAATTATAGGGATCTTGGCCATTAGTGCTGCAGTTGGATTACTGGTTGGTGACGAAGAAAAAGGGCTGCTTGATCTTGTAATGGCACAGCCTATCAGCAGAACAAGCCTTTTTTTCGGTAGATTTTTTGCTTTAGCTGCAGCATTGACTATCATCCTCTTTGTGGACTGGTTAAGTTGGGCAGTTCCCGCAGAAAGCGTCAGCTTTGAACTAAATTGGCTGCAATTGTTGCTGCCTTTCATTTCCTTGTTGGCAGTACTGCTGCTTTTTGCGTCCATTGCTTTGCTGCTAAGTCTATTACTACCGTCAGCACGTCTTGCCGGCATGCTTTCTGCTGCGTTGCTGGTCGGAAATTTTCTCCTTCAGGGGCTATCTAATCTTAATGAGACCCTGCAGCCGCTGATGAAATATTTGCCTCTCAATTATTACCAAGGCGGTACAGCTGTGGAGGGACTTAATGGCAGTTGGCTGTTAGGTCTAATAATTGCTGCACTAATTATCACAACTGCTGCCTGGATCTTGTTTTTACGTCGTGATATTCGTGTCGCTGGCGAACGCAGTTGGCGGCTGCCATTATTTAAAATGCCTTCTTAAGTTTCCAAAGGAGGCAACCTGATTTCAGGAGATAGATATTGGGGAAAAGGTGGTAGAATGAAAAACATTTATACTGCAGCAAATAAAAAGGAAGGTATCAAAAGATTAGCAGAGCTTATTTTACAATCTGATTACGCGATAGTTTTAACTGGTGCCGGTATGGATACGGAAAGTAATATTCCGGATTTTCGCGGCAAGAGTGAGCTTTGGCGCAATATTGATGCTCGTGTCGTTGCCGATATTAACACAATTAAAAAGAATTATAGATTATTTCATCAATTTTATAAAGAGCGGCTTAGTGTGATGGGTAATGTCAAGCCGCATGCAGGCCATTATGTTTTGGCAGAATTAGAGGAAAAAGGTTTAATTAAAGGGATTGCCACACAAAACATTTCAGGCTTACATATCAAAGCCGGCAACAAGAAAGTATATGAACTTCATGGTGATCTAAGAAAGATCTACTGTAACAATTGTGGCAAATCGGCTACAGCTCAAGACTTAATTGATTTTAAGTCTTGTTCTTTTTGCCATGAATATGCTTTAAGACCTAATGTGGTTTTCTTTGGCGAAGCATTACCTCCAGATGTCTGGAATACTGCACTAAATGAAATAAAAAAATCTGACCTGTTAATAGTTATCGGCACAAGTTTAGAAGTAGCTCCTGTAAATCAACTTCCCTATTTAACGTCCGGTAAAACTGTTCTCATAAACGCTGAAGAAACAGCTTATAAGTTTGATCTCATTATTTTGGGAAAAGCCAAAGAGATATTGGTTGATTGTTTAGCGGTTATTCAAAAACAAGGCCTGCAGCCTTAATTCTACATTTTTTGTGGTGAGAAAAAAGATTGACAAGGATAGTTGAAAAATTTATAATGAAAAAAAATATTTAACATTTTGTGGTGCCGCAATGCGGAGAATAGGGAATCGGGTGCAAATCCCGAACGGACCCGCCACTGTAACCGGGTAGGAATCGCCATAAACCACTGTCTGCTGATGGGAAGGGGGCGAGGACAATGATCCGGAAGTCAGGAGACCTGCCACAAAATGAAAGCTGTGGATGATGGTAAAGTCCTCAAGTATAAATACTTGAGGACTTTTTTTATTAAAATGCCAAAAAGGAGGTTTATTTGCATGGAAAAACTGCAAAGAACACTGGCACGTATTACACCGGTGGACAAAAACACAGAAAAGGAGGCGCAAAAACATCTCGACAACTTGACTAAACCGGTTGGTAGTTTAGGCGTATTGGAGGAGATTGCCAGAAAGATTGCAGGTATCACCAGAAATGCTAAACCGACAATACCGCAAAAAACATCGATCTTAATGGCCGGCGATCATGGTGTAGTAGCAGAAGGGGTTTCGGCTTATCCTCAAGAAGTTACGGCACAAATGGTTTTAAATTTTTTATCCGGTGGGGCTGCCATGAATGTTCTTGCCCGACATGCCGGGGCGAAATTAATTGTGGTAGATATTGGTGTGGCGGCAGATTTGCCGGATCACCCCATCTTACTTAATCGAAAAATAGCGTATGGTACTGCCAATATGGCAAGGGGTCCCGCGATGACCAGAGAACAGGCTGTTGCTGCTCTGGAAGTGGGTATAGAAGTGGCTGAGCAGTTTATTGCAGAGGGAACGGGTCTCTTTGGCACAGGAGAAATGGGTATCGGTAATACCACACCCAGTGCAGCCATTGCCGCCTTATATACAGGCCTTAGTGTGGCAGAAGTTTGCGGACGCGGCACAGGCCTTGATGATCAAAAGCTGCTGCATAAAATAAAAGTTATTGAAAAGGCGCTTGAAATTAATAACCCAGATCCTCAGGATGCTCTGGATGTTTTAGCAAAAATTGGAGGTTTTGAAATAGCCGGTATGGCCGGGGTGATGCTGGCTGCAGCGGCCAATAGGGTGCCGGTTTTAGTAGACGGCTTTATTTCCTGTGCTGCTGCCATTATTGCCGCCAATTTACACCCCCATGCCGTTGAATACATGTTGGCTTCGCATTTATCCGAAGAACCAGGCCATGCAGCTGCCCTTAAGTTATTACATTTGGAGCCATTTTTACGCATGAAAATGCGTTTGGGTGAAGGAACAGGAACAGCTTTAGCCATGACAATGGTTGATGCAGCTTTAAAAATTGTCCATGAAATGGCCAGCTTTTCTGAAGCAGGAATATCTGGTAAGCTGGAATAAAGTAAGATAAGAAATAGCATGCTAGACATATATACTGTCAGCATGCTATTTTATTAACTAAGATAATAATTCTTTGCTAGGAGGCTGATTTTTTGATTCCCTTGAAAGATTCTCCTCGGACAAGGATTTTTCCCTTTGTCAATACATTTCTTATCATCCTAAATATCTATATTTTCATTCGACAAATTGCTTTAACAAATGAAGAACTGGCCATATTAATTTCTAACTATGGTTTGGTACCACTCCGTTATTCCACTGATGTTATGAACAAAAATTTACTGGCTGCGATAATACCGCTAATTTCCTATCAGTTTTTACACGGCAGCTGGCTTCATATCGGCAGTAATATGCTCTATCTATGGGTATTTGGTGATAATATTGAGGACAGAATTGGACATGTTAAATATTTTTTTTTCTACCTCCTGATGGGTATTTTAGCCGGTCTGCTTCAGGTTTATTTGGACCCAACCAGTACCGTACCGATTATTGGCGCCAGCGGGGCGGTTGCGGGAATTCTCGGTGCATATCTCATCAGCTGTCCAAATGCTCGCGTTCTGGCCTTGATCCCTACGTTTATTTTGTATACAGTTGCTGAAGTGCCGGCCGTTATTTTTTTAGGTTTTTGGTTTTTCCTGCAGCTATTTTCCGGCTTTACCAGCCTTGGTGTAGAGGTTGCCATTGCTTGGTGGGCGCATATTGGTGGCTTTGTTGCCGGTATTGCTTTAATAAATTTTTTTGGCAAACGAACCAGATGTGAATAGCTTTTAGATTGTAAGAAAAAAATAGATAATCATAATTGCTTCGATTAGCAGTTTTGTAATGGTTCCTCCGAGTAATCCAATAAGTGTGCCAAATCCCACACGAACTGCATGTTCTGGATTTTTGCCTGAAAGCAGCTCGGCAGCAGCGGCACCAAGAAACGGTCCAAGAACAATGCCAAAGGGGGGGAAAAATAATACTCCCAGCAGTGTGCCCAATGTGGCTCCAAAAGCAGAAGCGCGACTGCCGCCAAATTTTTTTGTTCCTATTGCAGTGGCGAAAAAATCAACGGCAAAGATGAGAAGCAAGGCTAAACCCTGCAATAAAAAAAATTTGGCGGGAAGGGTACTAAAATCCGTCAAAAAACCATAGAGAATCATGCCGCCATATATTAACACTGCTCCTGGCAAAGCAGGCAAAATTGTACCAGCTACACCAATCAGAAAGAGAATAATCGTAATAATTAAGGGGATATATGCCATTTTTTTCTCCTTATTTTTTTGTCTTTGCATATATGTTCTGTCTAATGTTCCTGCGTCTAGAGTATATTATCTCATTTACTTGGTGCAAAATAAAGTAGGAGTTTTAAATAAAGGATGGTGATGACCGGCACAGCCGGAAGAAATGTTGGAGAAAACAAAACTGCCAAGAGTTGCCTATTTTTGTATGGAATATGGTCTGGACGCAAAATTACCTATTTATGCAGGAGGATTAGGCATTTTAGCCGGTGATTTTTTAAAGGCGGCCAAAGATTTAAATCTGCCTCTGGTAGGGATAGGAATCTTATGGCGTCATGATTACACAGAACAATTTATCGGTGAAGACGGGTGGCCATATGATAATTATCCCACTTTTGATTATGATTTTGTTAAGGATACAGGTGTTAAAATTAAGGTCGAAATAGAGGGAAAAGAGGTTACTGCCAGAGTTCGCTTGGTTGATCAGTATGGCAATGCCCCTCTCTACCTGTTAGATACAAATTTTCCGGGCAGTGAACATGGTTGGATTACAAGTAAACTATATGGTGGTGGAACATATGAGCGAATTGCCCAGGAAATACTGTTAGGAATAGGTGGTGTCCGTTTACTGCGTGCTTTAAATATAGATGTTGATGTTTATCACTTTAATGAGGGACATGCAGTCTTAGCCGGCATTGAGCTCATCCGCGAAAAAATGGCAGAAGGGTTATCTTTTGAAGAGGCCTGGCAGGCAACACGCCGGCAAGTTGTTTTTACTACCCATACTCCGGTGGAAGCGGGGAATGAAAAGCATGATCATGGTGAACTGCAGCGCATGGGGGCATATAATGGGCTATCTTATGAACAAATGGTACACCTAGGTGGAAATCCTTTCAATATGACAGAGGCTGCTTTACGTCTCTGTACGGTAGCCAATGCCGTATCCAATTTACATGGCCATACTGCACGTTCGATGTGGCGCCATGTGTCAGATACCGGCCCAATTATTTCTATCACCAATGGCGTTCATGTGCCGACTTGGCAGGCAAAGGAAATCCACTATGCTTTTCAAGCCGGTGGTGACCTCTGGAAACCACATCTACAGTTAAAAACAAAGCTGGTTGAATATGCCCACAAACATACCGATGCCAGGCTTAATGTCAATGCATTAATGGTCGGCTTTGCCCGGCGGGCGGCAGGTTACAAACGTTCAGACTTGATTTTCCGCAATGCGGAAGTAATTGACCCTCTATTAAGGGATGGTAAGCTGCAGCTTATTTTTTCGGGCAAGGCCCATCCGGATGACTATGAGGGAAAACGAATTATACAGGACTTAGTGAGAATGGACCGGAAATATAAAGATGCGGTGGTATTTCTGGAGAATTATAATATGGAAATTGGCAAGTTGTTAGTTCAAGGATGCGATGTATGGCTAAATAATCCCATGCGGCCGCTGGAAGCCTCCGGTACATCTGGCATGAAAGCCGCCATGAACGGCGTATTAAATTTAAGCGTTGTTGATGGCTGGGTAGGTGAAGGTCCCCAGCATGGTATTTCAGGATGGCTACTGGATACTCATCATCGCCATCTTGATCCGCAGCAGCAGAATCAAGAAGATTTAGCGGCTCTTTACAGAGTTCTTTTTGATGAGGTTATTCCGACCTATTATGAACAGCCGGAGCGCTGGCAGGATATGATGCGCGCCAGTATTGATATGTCTCATTTTAGGTTTTCGGCCACAAGGATGATTCGTGAATACTATGAATTAATGTATCGCAGAGTTACCGATAAACAAGATGCCGTAACGGCACCATGGATGATTCCTGAACGCTCCCGGGGTGAGCAATATCCTTATATTACTTGATTTAAAGAGGTGCTTTTGTACCTCTTTTTATGCTTGTTTAAAAACAAAAATGAGAAATTATTTATCCAGTCTCTTTCAGTAGCATAATCGCATTGGTTTTACTCATAATAATTTAGTATATAAAGAACAGGTGAAAAAATGAGTGAAGATATCTATTTAAATGAGGAATTAAAACCTTCAGAAGTCGAACTTGTTTTTCATGCTTCTACAAGCAAAAAAAATTTAAGCGGTGTGCGTGGCAGGGCTTCACGCACAGGACGTAAAGGAACTGTAATGACTCCTGTTGATTTTTTAACTGGCAAAGCAAAACGGGAATATATGAAAAACAGTGAGGTGAAAGTTTATAATATGTATGAAGATAAAGTTTTACCGTATGAGGAATTTAAGGAACTTCCTATAGAAAAACAAGTTGTGCTAATGACAAAATGGCGAGAGGAAATGACTACTAATAATATTATTCGAGATATGAAAATTTCACGCAGCAAGTTTTATAACGAAGTTTTA
Source organism: Bacillota bacterium (assembly GCA_012800795.1). Classification (GTDB taxonomy): domain Bacteria; phylum Bacillota; class Dethiobacteria; order Dethiobacterales; family Dethiobacteraceae; genus JAAZIQ01. The sequence continues at coordinate 1,294 of JAAZIQ010000041.1, read as the reverse complement.
AAAACACTTGGCATAGAAACTAAACCAAGGGGTAGAAGAGTGAAGAAAAAAGAAAATGAAGAAAAGGCAGAAATAAGGGAAGAAGTAGCTGTAGAAATAGTGCCGGAAATTTCATCAAAAGCTTTTGTAAACGAAAAAGAGAATAGTTCTTTTTATCTTGCTTTTAACGGCATTTTTGACGGACACCTTCTTGCTAATCGACTGGCAAGATTGGCGCGGGTGCTTGATGCATCTAGCAAATATGAAATAAAGTTTGAAATGCGCGAACAAGTAAATTAGATAATAAAAGTAAAAAGGCGAGTCATTCGCCTTTTTCTATACTTTAGAAATATTACGGCCATAAAAGATTTCCAACATTTCTTTTCTGAGACGGTGTTTTATTCTTCGTCTTTGTCCCGGAGACAGATCCTTTTTGGATATACCAAATAAATAATTATCTAAATCGAATTCTTTAAGAATCATTTTTGTATGGAAGATATTTTCCTGATATACATTAACATCGATTGCTTGATATTTTTGCCGCGTGGAGCCGGGGATATAATTCTGAATGGAATTTATTTTATGGTCAATGAAATGTTTTTTGCCATTGACATCACGTGTGAATCCTCTTACCCGATAATCAATTGTGATAATATCGGATTCAAAGCTGTGGATTAAAAAGTTTAACGCTTTCAGTGGAGAAATATGACCGCAGGTGGATACATCAATATCGGCACGGAAAGTACTTATGCCGTCATCCGGATGGCTCTCGGGATAAGTGTGAACGGTAATGTGGCTTTTATCTAAATGTCCTACTATCGTCGTTGGCAGAGGACCTGGGGATTCGGCTTCTGCTTGCTCTGGATACTCATTATTTTCAGCAATCAAAATGGTTACACTGGCTCCTTGCGGTTCATAATCCTGCTTGGCAATATTTAAAATTGTTGCTCCAATAATTTCTGCAACCTTAGTAAGAATAGTGGTAAGACGCTCTGCATTATACTGTTCATCAATATATTCAATATACCTTTTGCGGTCTTCAGGGGTTTTAGCATAACAGATATCGTACATATTAAAACTTAATGATTTTGTTAAATTATTAAAGCCATAAAGTTTAAGTTTCTTAAATGATTTGATTTCCATCTTTCACTTCCCAAAAAGTTTTTTCGTTTGTTCTGTAGTATCTCCATAAATTATATTATAACCCTAAATAGCATTCTGTCAAAATATTCTATAGGTTTTGATAGTGTCAACCCACTGTAGGGAAAAAATAATTTCACCAATCCTGAAAGGACGCCCACTCGAAATCACATTT
>JAAZIQ010000040.1 GCA_012800795.1 Bacillota bacterium | reverse complement strand
GATAGCCATATTTGAAGGCAACATCTGTAACTCTTTCTTTATTTAATAAATCCTTGGCTGCTTCTGACAGTTTTCTGTTTTTCACATATTCAGCCAAGGTTAAGCCGGATAAATAATAAAAGATTTTGCGAAAATGATAATCCGGAACACCAACATGGGCGGATATTTCTTCCAGTGTAATCTCCTTTGTTAAATGTTCCTCAATGTAATTAATGGCTTGGTTAAGTTCCTTGAGCACTGTATCCCACCTTTTTGAAAAGATTATAGCAAACAGTTTGGTTTTATACTCGACATTTTCCTGGCAAACATTATCGGTATGCATAAAAAAGTAAACCCGCAAACTCCGAAAAAAAGAAACCGGCTAACATAAAGCCTCTTTTTCTGCCGTTAAACCAGAAAAAGAGGCTTTATGTTACTTTCGCAATTTCCGCTGCCGTCTATGACAAAACCTGTGTTTTTTCATACATACAGTTTCTTTTGCACCACAGGAAGGACAGAGATATCTATCCTGCTCAAAATTCATACGATAGATTTCACCGCAGTTTAAGCACTTAAATTGGCATCTGTCTGAAACATAATTTCCCCCACTAATGCGTATTGCCTTGCCTTGTGTCAATGCTTCTGCAACTTTCTTCCTAGCACTGTTTATGATATTTTGAAAAGTCTGCCTCGATACCTGCATACTATCAGCGCATTCTTCCTGGGTAAGCCCTTCAATATCTTTTAATCTCATGGCTTCCAGTTCTTCAACTTTGAGAACAATATCTTTAATCTCGCACTTTTTTTTACCGGAAGGTATGAAATAAGTATTATCAGGAAGAAATTCTACCCTTCTGCATTTTACCGGCCTTGCCATTTATTTTCCTCCTTACACCTGCCACATAAACCAATAAACATGATATCTACATCATAGATTTCTAAATCATTAGTACCCTCGATGGTCCTATTTAACTTTAAATATTCTAAAGCAACTTTTCTTTCATCAATGTCAATTATATCATTACATTTAACACACTGGAAATGAAGGTGCAGGGGTTTTTTACTATAAATTTTTAATTCATAGTAGTTTACTCCATCCACAATAATTTCTTTTATTATGCCCAGCGTGCTAAAGATTTTTATATTCCGATAAATCGTGGCAAGACCAATATTATTATTCTCCAGTCGCTGGTAGATTTCTTCTGCGGTTAAATGTTTGTCCGTAAGGAAAAATTGTTCTAAAATTAATTCTCTTTGTTTTGTTAACTTAAATCTGTTCTTTCTGAGCAGTTCCTTCACAAGGGCAAGCTCATCCTTTTGCACACCAATCATCCCATATTAGAAGACCCCGCTTTTTATTCATTAATGGCAATGACCTTCATGCTGATGTTCCCTGCATATACTTCCTGTAGACTCTAATTCCCCTTTAAGGTATAAATCTACAATTTCATCGCATTTACCTTCTGCTCCTACAATCACTTCAATCTCGTTTTGGGTAAACAATTGCTGGGCAGCTGCCCCCATACCTCCGGCAATTATCACATTGACCCCTAAGTCTTTCAGAAAATTAGGCAGGAAGCCCGGTCTGTGTCCCGGATTTTGTTGAAAAACTTTATTTTTCACCTTGCCGTCCTCAGCCTCATACAAAGTAAAGCCTTCACAATGACCAAAATGCCCGCTTACAAAATTCCCATCACTGGCTACTGCTATTTTCATTACTATCCGCCTCCTGAAATCTTAATTTAAAAATTTATTTGTGCAGATAATTGATCCCACATCTGTCTTATTGCCTGGTTTGCCTTGCTTTCTTCATAGCAGATAACAGGCACCAGCTCGTTAATTGATTGCATTACTACATTATCATAAGGTATTTTGCCAATCAGGCAAATTTCGTTATCCCGACAATATTTTTCAATTTCTTTAGTTTTCTTTTCATTAATATCATATTTGTTGATGCAAGCAAAAGTCAGTACGCCAAAGTGCCTGCATAACTCTGTTACTCTTTTAAAATCCTCCAAACCCGATTGGGTAGGTTCAGTCACAATTAGGGCTGCATCACAGCCGGTGATGGAGGAGATTACCGGACAGCCTATCCCCGGGGACCCGTCTATAATGATTAAAGTGTCCTCACCGGCATACTCCCTGGCATTACTCCGGAGCAAAGTGATCAGCTTTCCCGAGCCTTCGCCCCCAATTTCCATCTGCGCTCTGGAAATTACTCCTTTTGCAGTTTCCGTGATATAAACATCAGCTGATTTTACATCTTTTAAACTAATGGCCTTTTGAGGACAAACTAATGTACAGGCCCCACAACCTTCACATTGCAAAGCATTCACTAGGCCGTTTTTGATAGCATCAAACTGACATACTTTCTGGCATTCCCCACATTCTTTACAAAATTCTTTTGCCACCACTGCTTCCTTTTCTCCGGAAAAGCTTTCTTGCTTTAGATCTTTTCCTCCATAGAAAAGATACAAATTAGGTGCATCCACATCACAATCTGCTTTCACCGCACCCTTTGCCAATTCAGACAAAGCCAAAGCTATTGTAGTTTTACCTGTACCGCCCTTCCCGCTGATTACTGCCAGTTCCAAGGGAACACCCCCCTCATACCTTCTGCTATCTTACAAAACTCCTTTTTATATACAGACAGTTCTACCAGCACTTTGCCTGCAGAATAAACTTCCGCCGCCTTTCTTTGGTAAGTGATAGTCCCTAAAACAGGTATATTTTCCTCTTGGCAGAACTTTTGAATTCTGTCATCCCCATTATATTTATTTACAATAACACCAAAGGGGAGGTTAAAATTCCTAACCAGCTTAACAGCCATTTTTAAATCATGTAGACCGAAAGCAGAAGGTTCTGTAACCAGCACCGCCCCGTCTGCATAGTGAAGAGAACTGACCACATTACAGGAAGTACCTGCTGCGCAATCAAGCAGATTTATTCCTGCCGGCAGATTTTCCAATAATGCTTTAATTACAGGTACCGCCATGGGTTCGCCTATCTGCAGAATCCCTCTTCTGCAGATTAAATCACCTGCTTGCCCTTCCTCAATTGCTCCGATTGTTCTTTTGGCAAAAGTAATGGCTTCATGTTTGCACGCAATCCTGCAAGCATGGCAGCTATGGCAGAGCTTTTCAAAAAGTATTACTTCTTTTTTTGTTTTTACCAAGGCATTAAACTGGCAGATTTTTGCGCAATCACCGCATAAAGTACATCTCTTCCTGTCAATAACGGGATAATCCACTTTCACCGCTTGACTTATTATTTGTGCAGGGTTGAGGAAGATAAAACCATTCGGTTCTTCCACATCGCAATCAATATAATTGGCAGCTGTAACTACAGAAAGATTCGTAGCTATAGTGGTTTTGCCCGTGCCGCCTTTCCCGCTTAATACGGCTATATTCAATCTATCTTCCTCCCCTAAATCCCCTGCCAGCACCCCTGCCCATTCCTGCATGGGCAGGACCTGCCGTGTTTAACTCCTGTAACTTTCCTTCATTAAAAAATTGTACCGCTTTTTTAACCTTCATGCTTTCACAGCGGTACACCTTAATATCCGAGCTTTGGAAAAGTCTGAACGCATTAGGACCCATATTCCCCGTAATAACGGCTTCTACATCTTCATCAAGTATCTGCTGGGCTGCAGCAACTCCTGCACCGCCCCCTGCCATCTGCCCGCTGTTTTCAATTGACTTTATTAATCCATCCTCACTGTCATAGATAACAAAATAATTACACCGGCCAAACCTTACATCCAGCATACTGTTTAAATCATCACCCATTGCAGAAACTGCTATCTTCACGATTTCGCCTCCAATTATTCTTCGCCTTCACCATTGACGGTATTTTTGGTGATCCTCTTTACCATTTCATTTAAAGCTTCGTTATAATCCTCTTGAGAGTCACACATTCTTTTCCGGGCAATTTTTACAACTCGGCATTTTAATCATCTCCACCCAAGTAATCAGTAATTGGCAAGTGCCAATTACATTTTACACCTGCATTAAGTTATTGTCAAATGCTAATAACTTATTCTACTGTAAAGCAAAAAAGACCCCATTAAAGAAGGGCCTTTAGTCAAACTAAGCGAGTTTACTGCTCACCTGATTTACATTTAATTATTTCCATCAATTATTTATTGACAAAGAGTATTATTTTTTCAGTTATACTATCTATTGTTTCTTGCAAAACTTTATCTTGTATTATCGCATCTTCCCTGGACAAATTGGCTATATCTCTGCTCATGGGCAGTTCTCCAAGCAGTTTTACGTCTAATTCATTGAAAAACTCTTCTGTATTCTCACTATCAAAAATCTTAATTTCCTTCTGGCAATCAGGACATAAAACATAACTCATATTTTGCACGACACCGATAACATCAATTTTCATTTTTCTAACCATATTGACGGCTTTTGCTACGATCATGGACACTAAATCCTGTGGCACGGAAACAATAACTATACCATTAATCGGAATGGACTGCATTACCGTCAGTGCCACATCTCCCGTTCCGGGCGGCATATCAATAATTAAATAATCAAGTTCACCCCAAAAAACATCCGTCCAAAAACTTTTCACCATCCCTGCAATCAGGGGGCCCCGCCAGATAACGGGTTGCTGTTCATCTTGCAGCAATAAATTCAAAGACATTACTTTTATTCCATTTTTATCTTCTACTGGCGTAATTCCCAGTTCATTTTTTTGTGCCTTTTTGTCTTTCACATTAAGTAGCCTGGGTATACTAGGCCCTGTAATATCTGCATCCATCACGCCCACCTTGTATCCTTTTTTCTGTAGACTTTTAGCAAGCAAAACAGAGATGGTGGATTTACCAACGCCGCCTTTTCCACTCATAACTCCTATAACTTTTTTCACGTTATTATGTGGGTTGTTTTCTATTACACAACTCTCTTTTGTTGTACAGTCATTTTTTCGCGGGCAATTATCGCAACCTGTCATTTTTCTCACTCCCCAAAGTTATTGGCAAATCCGCACCAAACTAGATTTACCTTTATTATTGTCAAATATAAACCACTTAACCCTTCGCTACCAGCATTCCGTAAAATAGTAAGCACCACTCACTCGCATACCGCCTGTAACAGATACTTTCTCCAGCATAAATGGGTGCATACTCAAGATAAAACGGCACATCAACTTTAAAGATCTCACTGTTATCTAAATCATACAAAATGCAGTGTTTTAATATAAATTAGGTTTAATTCCCATAAACTCCCCACATTCTTTAAACTGAATATCCTTCAGCGGACCTACGATCCGGCCCACCCCCAAACTTAAGAGGCCCTTCCCGCTTCCTCAAATTACTAACAATAGGTGTAGATGTTAAATTTCTACATTAAGCATTTAATACCTCCATAAAAAAAGAGGATAATTTTAAGCAATACTATGTTTAATCATGCCAACAAATCCACCGAAAATAAAAATATGGCCTCCAGGGCTTTTTACAGCCCTGTAAAGCCATTTTTTCTCCGGGTTTTTTATTATTTCATTTCAATGACATTATTTCCGGTTAATCCCGGACTTAAAGCTCATTATCAGTAAAAGTTAAAGTAACTGCCTGTACTAGATCCATTCCTGCAAATTTTTCCGGATTAAAATAATCCTGAAGCGCGTAGCTTCGCATAGTTGTACCACTATCATAAACCAGCAAAGCAACAGGTATTTTTTGATTGAGTTCTATCTTCTGAAATTCTTGCAAAAAAACTTTGGTAGAGATTAATCTTTCCGTATCAAGCAAAACTTCATTTGTTTTATAAGCCCCTTTTCCGGCATT
>JAAZIQ010000039.1 GCA_012800795.1 Bacillota bacterium | reverse complement strand
TGAGGTGCAGGGGGACGGTTCTTTGTCATGATAGTAGTAAAAAAGCCCAACGACTGCTGAATGATGAGTCGTTGAGCTTTGATATTACTATGCAATAGTAGTTTGTGTTTTTATTTATTGTGGCGCCTCACTCTTTTGTGATTGTTTTAAGATACCGGTTGACAATCTTGCCTTAGGATTTCTTTTGAGCATTACTAAGTACCAAATGGTCAGTACAGTGCCTTTAAATATACTGGAAATGCTTATTGCCCACCATACTCCATTGAGGCCAAGGCTTGTTGACGATAAAAGTAGCGCGCCCGGAATTCTTAACCCGTTAAAGAGTATTCCCACAATTGAAGGAGGAATGGTATTCCCTAAACCATTAAAAGCGCCTGCAGTTGTGGCTTCTAAGCACATAAATAGTTGAGAGAACCCTAGTATTTTTAGATATACAATCCCTTGGCGAATAGTTTCTTCTTCCGGAATAAAGATGGAAAACAATGGCCTGGCGGCAAAGATTAAAAGCGCTGTTGCCAGTATGCCAACTAATGACATGATAGTCATACCGGTAAAATATCCTTTAATGACTCTAGGCCACTTTTTGGCTCCATAATTTTGTCCTACAAAAGCAGCCATTGCTGTTTGGAATCCTCCTGCTGTTATCCATGAGATTGACTCTATTTGAGAACCTACTTTTTGCACAGCAATCGGTATCGGACCCCATTGGGCTATAATCCTGGCGACTCCCATGGTAAAACCTGTAAACAATCCGCTTTGCAGGGCTACGGGTAAACCCAATTTAACGATTCTTTTTACTAGTTTCATGTCAGGGGCTTCAAGCAGTTTTAGTCTCGAAAAAAGCTCAGGCATTTTTCTAATTTTCACAATAAAGATGATTGTTACAGTGGCTTGGGCAATTACTGTGGCAATGGCGGCTCCTGCAACTTCCAGCCTTGGGAAAGGCCCTATTCCTAAAATCAGGAGAGGGTCTAAGACCATATTTGTCAAAAGTCCCATGGAATTAATCAAAAAAGGTGTTTTGCTTTCCCCATAACCATTTAAAATAGCTGTAAAAACAGGGTTGAGAAAATAAAATATCAGCCCAAAAGAGATGATAACTAAATAGGTGATTGCATTATTTATGATATCCGCTTCTTCAAGCATAAAAAAGCCGATTAAAGATTTTCTAAAAATTATTAGTACCGAAGCATAGAACAGTGCAAGACAGACTATCAACTGAAGGCAGTGTTTGATATAAGATCTGGCCTTGTCTAGATCTTTTCCGCCTACAGACTGAGCAACGCCTACTTCTGCCCCTATTTTAGGTATTCGAATAAAGGCCATGGCCAGCCAACTGTAAAAGCCTGCAGTTCCGACAGCAGCAACAGCCCTTGAGCCGATTCTACCTACCCAAATCATATCCATCATGTTGTATGCCATTTGCAAAAAGGATGTTCCCATAATGGGAAGGGCAAGGCGAAATAATGCTTTAACAATATTTCCTTTTGTCAAATCGTTTGCTGTATTCATTTCTTCCCCCTCAAAATTTTAAAAGCTCTCCATCCATTATAACATAGTAATTTTGAGTCAGCTGCCCAACTTATATCTATGATAGTGTCAAGACACTTTAGGTTTTATTGAACCCCACATCATTTACACGAAACAACGTTCATTTAACTTTCTCAAAGCTGATCTAGTAAGGTTGCTGCCGCCTTTGAAAAGCGGCACATTGTT
>JAAZIQ010000038.1 GCA_012800795.1 Bacillota bacterium | reverse complement strand
TTGCAGAAGCAATCACGGCCCCCAAGATATCAATGATAATAATGGCATTTAGTTCCCAGACAGAATATAAAAGTGCCGCAAGTGCAGGGCTGACAATATAGCTGATGGACTGCAAAGACTGGCTGTACCCTGCACATTTTGTCAGCTCCTCTTCCGGGACCAGCAGTGGAGTAACAGCATTCAGTGCGGGATAGTGAAATGCCGTTGCCAAGCTGCGAATAAATAAAACGACCATTACCATCCAAGCGGGCAATTCCATATATAAAGCAATAAGGGCTAACACTGCGCCGGCTGCCGCAATAATTAAATCGGCGCCAATCATAACCTTTTTTCGATCATAACGATCCACCAATACCCCAATGGCTGCTCCAAAAACCGCGTATGGCAGAAAACCGGCTAACGAAGCCATGGACAAAACCATGGCTGAACCGGTTTTTTCTGTAAGATAAAAAATAATTGCCATTTGCAGGATGGCACTTGTAATCAGTGATACTGCCTGTCCTACCCATATTGTAAAGAACTTAAATTGCCAATTATGCTTTTCCAATTTTCTCATCTCCTGCATTCATTATTGTACTTTAAATTACTCTGAAGTTTAGTATCCTAAAGCAATAAAAAATACAGACTAAATCCACAATGTGGCTCTAGTCTGCATGCTTACAATATGGGAGCATCTAAGCCATAATTAAATAAGGGTACAGCTGAAGAAGCTGTATCTTATCAAACTTATGAACGCTCAATATCGCAAAATAAGCATGGCAAAAAAGCCTATCATTGTGATAGAATCTGCATTCTTATTGCCAGCTTATCTTAAACGAATTGAGGCTGTCATAGTTTTGGTTTCCCCCAGAATTTCAATTTACAGTAATAAATTTTAACATAAGACAGCCATGGAATCAATGCAGATTATAAACATTTCATCCAGCTCAAAAATTTTCTCATCTTCCCTTTTCTAATCCGCGTCTACTATTAATCTCGCTCTTTTATTGTAACGTGTACTATGTCACCCGGCTGCTTGCCGATTTTTGCCCGAATGTCTTTACGCAAACCAATTATGTAACACACCGAGCCATCGGTATTCTTCACACCCATATTTACGATACTCTCGTCATAAGGCTCTCCGTCAAAAGTAGCGTGGACTTTAATTCTGCCTTTTCCAAACTCCGTTTTCAGATCATACGGGAATTCTACATACGCTCCATCTAAATCGGGCACTTTCTGAATAACGGCTTCGTATTCGTATATTTTGGGATTCATAGCTTATCTCCTCACAATTGGATGTCTAATTACCGTTTTTAGTTTCTCCGGTGCACTCCTACGCGGGTCGCTTAGATATATTTCGTGATGCTGCCGCAAACCAGACATCACTGTGCGGTATCCCTGTGACTCAATAAATTCTTCAAGTGCCGCAACAGTAGGAGCTTCATCGTCATAAGGTCCTATGTGCAAAACCTGTGCGCACAAGCCCTCTGTAAAATCCTCAAGTCGCGCTATTGATGTATCAATTCCCGGCTTTTTCTTTGACAATTTCAACTTCGCAGTTTCAAAAACTTCCGGTGTAACAAACTCCGGCTGCCGGATCATCATCACCCAGCAAAACTCATCTTTCCTGCCGATAACATTACCGTCGAAAAAATTATCCTCAAACCACCATAATCCCTCTAACGGGGGAACAACATAATCAAAGTATCCTGCCGGCTGCTCACTGCCCTTCTTGCTCATCTTGATGGTATAGGATAAACCATACAGTAATTCCACTGCCTCCTTGTAAAACGCGGAAGTATTTGGGTCGCCCTTACCATTAACCATAATAAAACGCATTTTGGGCACATCAACAATAACCGGCTTCTTCTTAGGTAAGTACAATTCCTTATATTCTTTTTTATAATCAAATGCTGCCATAAATACCAGCCCTTTCTTATCATTCCTATTCACAGCATATAATAAAACCACGCTTATCCCATTTCTTTTGACCAGTTCGCATATAATGCAAGATCTAACCGTTCCTCCCGCAGTTCAGGCACAACAGGTTGAAAAACGCCTAGATCAGCTGCGCCTCCTTCGATTAAATGACCTACCAGTTCAAAGATTTCACTCTTTAAAACTTCCTTTTCTGCTTCTATGCCGCCTAGCTCTACATAATAAGCCACATCCGCAAGTTTAAAGGACGCAAAATAAATGATTTCCCTTATGCCATTACTGTTTGGTTTTGTTTCAAAGTACCCTGCTGTAACCATTGTTCCAAGAACATCAGTGCTTTTTGTTTCACTGTCAAAGACATAATCAAGGACAATCTCGCCTGGAGCAATCTGGATATATGCCTCAAAGCCGGATACGGATTTAGCATCTGCGTCAATATTAAATAAAGTTGTGCCGTTTTCATCACTTTGAAAATGCGCCGTAGCTTTTATAGCATGAGTATTTACCAACGTAGGGAACACAGCTTTAATCTCTTTGGTGGTAAGTTCCTGCCAGAAATGCCCTGGAATATTAATTTTGTTTGCTAAGTAATTTAAATTTACTACCCGTACCTTCATCGCCAATAAACTCAGACCACTCATCATAAATTGCCCGCAAATAATTATCGAGATAGTTAAGCGCTTTTTCTTTAATGTCTTTTGGCACACCATAATAAGCTTCTGCAATGGAGCCTGTAATAGCTGCTAAAGTGTCGCTATCACCACCAAGCGAAATTGCTGTGCGTATTGCGCCCTCAAAGGATGTTGATTCCAAAAAAGCCTGAATCGCTTGCGGTACAGTGCCCTGGCAGGTCTCGTTAAACTCATAGGTATCTCTGATATCATCAATTTTGAAATTCAACTGATAATAATTGCGCTCAATTCTCTCTTTAATTTCATCTTTAGTGAAACCGTTTCGTGCCATAAAAATTGCCACTGTGGTGGCTTCGGCTCCTTTGATGCCTTCACTGTGATTATGACTTACTCCGGTAACTACTCTGGCAAGCCTGCAGGCTTCCCTTTCCGTTTTGACAATGAAGCCAACCGGGCTTATCCGCATGGCCGCACCATTACCAAAGCTGTTGTATGGTTTAGGATCATCGCTAAAAAGCCACTGTGAAAACATTCCACCAAAACCACAATTAGGATATTTACATCCTATTTTCTGCATATATGAAATCGTTAATTTTTCCAGCAGAGCATAATATGCACTGTCACTGTCGTTTTTATAAGATCCTGCTTTTCTTTTTGTCTCCATAATAGCCTTGGCAACTGCAAGCGTCATAATACTGTCATCCGTTACTCGGCACTCATCTGTGAATAGCTCAAAATCCTTACTTTTATGACTCCTAAATTCAAATCGGGAGCCGGCTATGTCTCCAATAATGGCACCAAGCATTAAATAAGCCCCCTTTTCTCAGCTTTTTTATCAACGGCATTAAGTTAGTTTGCCCCTAAAGAATTTAACCCGATTTGTTTCACTTCATTATAAAGCTTTTCCGTCCTGTCGCAGCAGTCAGAAAGAGAAAAACCGAGCACTTCAAAAATGCGATTAACTTTTTGTGCATAGCTTTCAGGTTTATGTGTAAAAGTTTCTATCATTTTGACAGCTTTCTTTTCGTTAATACAATAAACATTATTGCAGGCAAACAGTACCTGATTTAAGCACGAAATAATACGAAAAACATGGCCGGCAACATAATATTTATCAGCTAATATATCCATGAGGGTGTCCGGTCTGATAATTGGCAGTGACAATTCCCCAAGATAATTTGATAGCAATATGGAACTGACACTCCCGTTACTTCATTGGCTGGAACAACAATCTATTTCAACCTCCAGCCGTTACTTGCTTCTTCGATAATAATTTCCTTACATCTATTAAAAGCTTCTCCTAATCTTGTTTTAATACCTCTCCTTAATGCAACTTCAACAAATTTGTATTCATATTTCATTACATCACCTCTAAATTTTGTTTCGGTGTGACAGAGGACGGTTCTTTGTCATGTTTTAGCCGTTCTTTATTTCTTAATATAATTATCATCAATATGTAAGAATCCCTTTTTTTACACATAAACAAAACCCTCGATATGTAGTGCTTCCATATCGGGGGTTTGTTACATATTATACTATTCACCACAGCTACCGTGATGTTCATGTTTGTGGCAAACAGAATCCGTGGATTTTAGTGAGCCCTTTAAGTACGCTTCTACCGCTGCCTTAGCATTGCCGCTTGCTCCGACAATAACCTCAATACCCTTTTCATTGAAAATATTAATAGCTCTCGCACCCATGCCCCCTGAAATTATCACCTTAACTTCCATATCATTTAGATAGTTGGGTAAAAAACCAGGCCTATGCCCTGGATTAGGTATAGACTCACTTTTAACTATCCGGTTATCCTCCACATCAAAAATATTAAAGTTAGGACAGTGGCCAAAATGCTCCGTTACCATATCATTATCACTTGCTACTGCAATTTTGATCATTGCTTTCCCCTCCGTTTTTAAAATCAAACATCTTTGAGTTTTATTTATGCTCTACACAGGCAGCCTAATTATAATCCTTTATTTTCTGCTAATATTTTTGCCACAGATTCAAGCCAATTTTCGTCAATAAATTCTATCGTACCCTTATCACAAGCAGCAGAAATTTTGGGGTCAATCGGCAATTTCGCCAGAACTTTCAGGTTATGTTTATCTGCTATTTCGTCAATATGACTATCGCCAAAGCCAATAACTTTTTTGATACTGCTCATTTCATGTGGGCTCTCAGAAAAATCGCGCTGATTTTCCTCTCTTTCTGCACAGTCCTCCGTACAGCTACTGCAGCTGTGGTTACAATTTTCATTCATAGTCTTAACTCCTTTGTTTTAAATTGTGATTTTACTGCCTGTTGCTAGATAATCGATGCTGTCACCCAGCAGTGCTTTAAGTCTGTCATGGATTTATCTCCGTTCTAATCATGCTTTTAATCTTGGCGCCCTCTTCCGCGTCTACGCCTACGACATCCTCTTCCGCAGCCGTTTCCTAAGCCATCACAAAGACGATACTCTCCGCCTTCAATCAACAGTATCCTACCGTTTACCAGTGCTTCGGCCAGTTTCTTTCTTGCTTCCGCATAAATGCCCTGGACAGTAGTTCGAGCCACATTCATTTGTTTTGCGCATTCTTCCTGCGTAAACCCTTCTAAATCAATAAGCCTTATTGCTTCATACTCATCAACTGTCATTGTAACGTGATTTCTTTCATCCCAATTTACACCAAGAGGCCCAAACCTGTCCCTTTCCGGTAAGCTGCATACTCTTCTCCGCTTCATCGGTCTTGGCACATTTTTTCACCTCATCCTTCTGCCGTAACCGCACCGACATGCAAGTCCTTGACCAAAACCAAAGACAAACCCGCGGAACCGGTCCATCTCTTCTAGGCATATCTTTAACCTTCAGTGGTTACTGATATATGTCATTTAATTTATACTTATATTATAAGTTATTTTTGACATATGTCAACAACCGTATTAGCACCTGAGTCTAAACTACATTTGTTTTGTTGGCACCAGTTCGTTCGCGGCAAAAAAATAAAAGGTGCAACTTTTATTGCAACCTTTTATTAATGACAAGCCTAAACCCAATTTATTTATGGTTTGTTGTACAGTTGATCTTTTTCTCCCTCACATAGTTCAGGTCTTTCCTTAGGCTCATTATAGTACAAAATCACCCGCCTGCCTGGATGTGGAGGTACGAAAATTTATTGCCGCACTCACGAAACTATCGGCAGCACCCGCGCAAGAATTCAAATAGATATGAGAGTAACTTGCCACTACGTTTTTGTACTGATAGCCGTCAATGTATTGGTGACCGTCACTGGTTTTTGCTGCGTAAAAGTCCGAAGAAAGTTCAGAGCTTGCAACTCTCGATTGATGAAATTCCTGCGCGCGTATTACCGTTCCGGCAGGACCAAGCAATGAGTCGCGAGCTGTCTCCAACTCAATATAACGAATTTGCAAATATGCCGGGTCCATAACAAAATCGATAGGCAAAACACCGCTCATTGGATAAGTTTTGCCATCAAAGCAGGTCAGCGAACGTCCAAGATAAATCATACCCCCGCACTCGCCGAAAATAGGCATGCCAAGCGTGGCAGCACGACGCAGCTGCCCGGCCAGTTTGACATTATCCGCAAGTTTTTGGGCAAAACTTTCCGGATAACCGCCACCAATATAGACGGCATCCACGTCAGGCGGTAAAGTGTCCCCCGCAATCGGGGAAAAGTCCACAATTTCAAAACCGGCTTTTTCCAAAGCAGTTAAATTTTCCTCATAATAAAAACAAAAAGCTGCATCACGGGCAACAGCCAAACGCGCTTTCCGCGGCAGAACGGGAGGACTTGCGGATCGCTGTTTGGCTTTTGCCCTCGTTTTCAATGAAAAAGTAAAAATTTTATCAATATCAATCTGCGCTGCAACGCTTTTTAAGCGGCTAAGATCTTCGCCTGCAGGATTTTCATATGTAGTAATAAGACCAAGATGGCGCTCAGCGACTTCAAGTTCCGGGCTGCTGCAAACAACAGACAACACCTGGCGCCACCGTTTGTCTCCCACTGCATTCTTGATTAAATTTTTATGAACTTCGCTTCCCATATACCCGCAGCGGTTGAGAATGAAGCCGGCAATTTTTATCTCGGGGTCAAATGATTTTACACCGTCCATAATCGCTGCAGTCGTGCGTGTCATTCCGTAAACATCTATGACTACAACAATAGGTACATCAATAATCTTGGCGATATGCGCGGCGCTGCCCTCGTCTGTACTATTCGCGCCGTCAAATAATGCTCCCATCCCCTCAATAACTGCGACATCGGCGTTTTGGCTCCACCGTGCAAAAACATCGCGGATTCCGGCTTCACCCATCATCCACAAATCCAGGTTTATAGAAGGTCTGCCGACAATGGCAGAATGATACATCGGGTCTATGAAATCCGGCCCGATTTTAAAGGGCTGAACTACTAAGCCCCTTGCCTTAAGGGCAGCAAGCAGCGCTCTTGTTACCGTAGTTTTACCCGCTCCGCTATGGGTTGCCGAGATAATTACTGCAGGAATTTTGCTATTAGGTGACATCTTTTCACTCCTAGTCTAAGTAAACGGCACCACAACTTTTACACCGTTTATCTCTTGTACAGTAACAGGAATTTCGTAAATTTCGGTGATGTTTTCAGGAGTCATAACCTCAATACCACCGTAACAGAAAATACGATTATTTTTCAAGAGTAAAAATTTATCACAATAACGCAAAGCAAGATTTAAATCGTGAATAATTAGAACTACGCTTATCTGCTCCGTCTTGGCAATTTCCCGGACAATTTCCAATACTTCATACTGATTTCTTAAATCCAAATTACTGGTAGGTTCATCTAAAAGGAGTACTTGCGGCTGCTGAGCCAATGCCCGTGCCAGCATAACCTTTTGCAATTCTCCTCCGGAAAGCTCATCTATATAGCGCAGAGCAAAATCCTCAAGCTTCATCCGTTTTATCACTGACTCAACGAGGCGAAAATCCTCGTCAGTAGGTTCAAACTTGATATATGGCTTTCGCCCCAATAAAACCGTGTCAAATACCGTAAACCTAACTCCCTCATTATGCTGTGCCACATAGGCCAAACTCTTGGCCACATCATTTCTTTTTAACTGTAAAATATTTTCCCCATTTACATAGACAATACCTTCTTGTGGTTGCAAAATGCGATTGAGGCATTTAATTAGAGTACTTTTACCTGCTCCGTTGTTTCCTAAAACAGCCGTGCATTGGCCTTTCGCAACCGAAAAATTAATATCCTGCAGTACAGGCTCGCCATTCCTGTAGGAAAAGAACAGTTCTTGAACTTGAATCATTTTCTACCACCTATCCCTTTAAACACCATATACAAAAACAAAGGCGCTCCAAGAAACGAGGTTATTGCTCCAATAGGAAGGATGATCGGAGCCACCACCAGCCTGGCGGCCGTATCGCTGGCCACCATCAACAGTGCCCCCATTAATGCCGCCGCAGGCAATAAGTAGCGGTAATCATTGCCGATAATACGCCGCACCAGATGAGGAGCAATTAACCCGATAAAATTGACAATCCCGATAAAAGAAACAATGGTTGATGCCGTCAGGGAACCAATCAGCATTCCCGCCAGGCGAAAACCTGTTACGTTGACACCCAGCCCTTTAGCCGTTTCTTCTCCACTCTGCAGTGCATTAAAATTCCAGCGATTAAAAGCATAATAAATAAAGGCTGCCACCACTACAACAAGCATAATAATTATTTCATTCCAGCCGGTACGGCCTAAATCACCGAATGTCCAAAATACTACTGCTGCCACCTTTACGTCTTCAGCAAAGTACTGCATAAGCGTCGTAGCTCCAGCAAACATGCTGCTGAGAGCTACCCCCGCAAGAATCATAGACTCCGGCGTAACTCGCCTAAAGTAAGACAATCCCAGTATAATTAAAGTAGATAAGATGGAACTGACAAAAGCACAAATGCTAATTATATAGGGATTGATAATGGTTATGCCATCTAAAGTTTGATTTTGAAATCCTGCCCCTAAAACAATGATGGCAAAAGAAGCTCCAAAAGCTGCACCCTGCGCTATACCCAAAGTAGACGCCGATGCCAGAGGGTTTTTCAAAAGACTCTGCATGGCACAACCTACAGTAGCCAATCCTATTCCTGCTACAATGGCAGTAACGACTCTTGGCAAACGATGGTTAAAAATAATAATGGCTGATTGTTTATTTCCGTATCCAAATAAAGTTGCTATAACCTCTTGCAAAGAAAGACCGGCAGAACCGGCACTGATTGCCCACAAGGCAATCAGTGTCACGGCCACACCCATTAGCAAGATGAAAAGCTTCTTAGAGCGTATATAACCTTTATATGTTGTTGGGTGCTTCATTTAACTTTTATTCTCCTATGGTGATTTTTTCAAATTTCATTCCTTCTTGAGCCAACCTGTCATAAAAGGGCTGGCCCAGCATTACAGTAAAAATCTCATCAGCTTTTTTTATCGGATCTATATCAGCGAACCTTTCCGGATAAATCACTTTGCCGGCATAATAGGCATCAGCAATGGCAATTTCCATATTAGTCCAGTTGTAATTATAGGATATTTGAGAATACACTTGCCCGTTTTTTACTGCTTTTAAGTTTTCATAAAAAGCCTTGTTTTTTGCGTAGTGCTCGTTGACTAAATACATATTGACAGGATTAAGAAAAATAATATCCGGATCCCAGATAGTTACTTTTTCCAGATCAACGATAAATGCCCCTTTTTCACCTGTTTCATCCACTACATTTTTAGCATGAATGGCAGTAAAGGGCGGGTAATTGGCATAAGTGCCTTCAAAACCATGCGGTCCCCGGAAACTAACGGCACCGGTATAGACAGTGGGTTTTACCCCATCCGGAATATCCTTCGTCCGACGATCTAAATCTGCTTGACACTCTTTCAGATAATCAATCACTTCAGCGCATCTTTCTTCGGTTCCCATGACCTCCCCAATCAACTCCAGCGCCGCATAAAAGCTTTCATCAAACATCCCTTCTGGATATATACCGATAGTCGGGATACCGGTCTTTTCAGCAACGTTTTTAATTGTAGCCTCATCGGTTAAGCCGAAAATCACATCCGGCGCAAGAGTTACCAACTCCTCAATATAGGGAACATCATTGGAGCCACCGCTCCCAACAGAGGGAAGAGCTGCAAAATGTTCAGCATTGACAACAGAATAAGGCATTGCCGCAATATTTTGTTTATCCATATCCGTAACACCTACTAATTTATCCGCACACCCGGCATATGTCAGAATGCGGGCTGCACCGCCAATGGCAGCAATAGTCTCCACTTTTTGCGGTATTTCTACCTGCCTGCCAAAAACATCGGTAACAATGCGAGTTTCGCCTGAAGAAGGCGTCGAAACATTAGGCCCACATCCGGTCATAATTAATGTAATTATTAGAACAGCTGCCAATAACTTTCCTTTTGCCATTTTTATTTCCTCCTTTGAGTTAGCCTAAACACATATATATCTTCTACTTCGCTGCTGCAAATAAAAAAACCATAAAAGTCGCTGCTTCATGCCAGCGTACCTTCATGGTTTTTGTTTGCAGATATATGGTTTTTATCCAAAATCGTGATCCAGTAATGCGAACCTTCGTGGTTCTTCCGACACTTTTAATCTATCATATTATACTTTCTCTGTCAACAAGTCTTACGGCTGCGATAGTGTCAAGACACTTTAGGTTTTATTGAACC
>JAAZIQ010000037.1 GCA_012800795.1 Bacillota bacterium | reverse complement strand
ATTCAAACCGTATTTTTCTTCTAGAGCCTTAAGAGTGGCCGGAGATGGAGCTTTTTCTGAAAGAAACGGTCCGCCTGGTACTAAAAACATTAGAAAAAAAGTAAATGTAGATACAACAAATAATGTTATAATAGCTAACGCAATACGTTTGACAATATATTGTGCCATTTGTTTTATTCCCCCTTGAAATAAGCCAATACCCTCATCGCATTTTTTATGCTTATTTTAAGCTTAACGTATTAAATTCGCCTAAAAAAGCTAATTTCCTGCCTAGTCCGCAAGCGAATATCTTCCAGCAAACGAAAGCTTTTACAATTTCCCCTACAAGCAGGATTATTTGATCTTGCCTGGAATTAATAATTCGGATATAAAACTTAACAATAGAACGAAAAGAGGTTTTACCCATTAATATTGCATTTTTTTTACTGCCGAAAAATGAAGTGATATATTTGCCCATTTCCTGTACCATGCGGCAAGCCATAGAAAAAATGGAATACCATCGTTATTCGGCTGTGCCTTTAGTTGATGAGGCGGGGAGATATGCAGGCACCCTTACAGAAGGGGATCTGTTGTGGAAAATGAAAAACACACCAGGCTTAACTTTTGCCAATACAGAAAATATCTTGATACGGGATATTCCAAGACGCGTGGTAAATAAACCTGTACGCATCAGAGCAAAAATAGAAAGCCTATTTAATTTGGCTGCAACACAAAACTTTGTCCCTGTGGTTGACGATAACGATATTTTTATCGGCATTATCCGCCGCAGCGAAATCCTCAACTATTTTATCCAACGGTATAAGCATTCTAAATTTCAATCAGGTGGATAAAATTTCAGGGCTGTCAATTGTCGCCTTATTTACCAATGGATTAACTGCTGCAACTTCCATCTCTGCCGCCGGATAAGGGAGCAACAGCTCTTTAAGTGCATCTGTTTGCTGAGAAGAAACATCAAGCCATTTTGCTTCCGCATCTTTTTTTAAAATTACAGGCATCCTGTTATGAAATTCAGCAACAAGTTCATTGGCACCGGTGGTAATAATTGTGCATGTGTAGAGCTTGCCTTTTTCTGTTTCGCAATAATCCCAGAGCCCGGCAAAAGCAAAAAGGCTTTTATTTTTTAAACTAAAACGATAAGGTATTTTTTTCTTTCCTTCCCTCTTCCATTCATAAAATCCATCTGCCGGAATTAGGCAGCGTCTATATTTAAAACTATTACAAAAACTTTTTTTCTTCGTTATAGTCTCTGCCTTGGCATTAATTAAAAGCGGCCAATTGTCTGTATCTTTTACCCAAGAAGGTATTAAGCCCCAACGAAACAGCCTTATCTCCGGTCTTTTAATATTTACAATAACCGGTATTTGCTGTGTCGGCGTAATATTATAACGCGGGATAAAATCTATAGCAACCGACACACCAAAGCGCTCAGCCATTTCCTGCCAGTTTATTAGTGTAAAGCGTCCACACATTTTTTTCACCTACTTAATTAATTCCAGCTTTAAAACTGATAACCTGCCGGTATCTTTAGCCAGTTTGTGTGCCCTGCATTAACATAGCATAAATAGTGATTTTATTAAAGTATAAAAATTTATTTTATAAAAAAAGAACCATTAAGCTACAATAATAATGGAGGTGAACTTAGTGGCCAAAAGCACAACCACTAGTTGGGCTGTTGCTGGAACCGGTGCAGTAGTAACTGGTATTGGCCGCATAATAGGCGGTAAAGCCGGAGCCTGGATTTCCGGCTTCGGGTTGGCTCATATAATACTGGGTCTACTGGATATGAAAAGACCTACAATTCGCCAAAGCATTTAGTTCACCTGTCGCCCCGGTCAAACCGGGCAAATAAACGAGGAACACATCCGCATGTGTTCCTCGTTTTGCTTTTTCTGGTGGTTTAGCAACAGTTTTTTAAGGTTGATAGTTTAAAATTTCCTCTTTCTTCTCTTTTTCATCATCTAAAAAGAGAATCACATTCTGTTTTAAAAGTGCTTTTTGGAGCAATTTTACATCCAATTCCCGCGGTGTAACACCCATCCTTGCGCACAGAGCAGCAGCTGCGCCGGCAGCTTCACCCATAGTCATGCAAGTTGCTTGGTCACGAAGTGCCCCCAAAGCCAATGTGGTGGCAGAAATACATCTACCGGCTACTAAAATGTTATCAACATTCTTAGGAACAAGAGCCCTATACGGGATACTCCAGACATGCCTGTTAGTAGATGTTACACCATCGCCCCACCGGCCGGTAACGGCATGTGCATCAGGAGAACGTGGTCCGCCTAAAGCAATTACATCATCAAATTTTTTGCCGGATAATAGATCATCTTCATGGATAATATATTCGCCAACAATCCTCCTGCTCTCGCGTGTACCCACCATGGTGGCTTCCTGATGGATATATGCATCTTCAAAACCGGGAATACGTTCTTTGAGAAAATTAAAGTAAGCTTTATTTATTTTGCGCATATACATTAAAGCTTTGCTGATTTCCTCACCACTGGTTTGATCAAACCAACATTCATATACGCCTGACTGCATCTGATCAAAGCGCACTTTGCCGTGTTTGAAAACACCAACACTATAAAAACGTGGTGGTGGATAAACATGGGCAGCTGCTCCCATCAGCGGAGGAACTTTGCCCTCTTTGATGTACTCTATCCACTCTTTGTCGAGACCGGCCGGTAAGGGAACATACTTTCCGTCTTTAATGGGAGCACGTCCCGGGAAGGGACCACCGCCGGTTGAAGTTAAAAATATTCTTGGTTGTCTGCCTTCACGAATATCTTTTTTTACTTGCTCCCAATCAGTTGGAGCCACCGGAAACTCACGTACAACAGTTTTGCCCTCTTCTAGGGAAATAGCTGTGTTAGGTTGACGGCCGGCTCCCAATAAGCGCGAACGGTCTGCTTCCAGTTCCGCCCTCTCTTCTTCGGTCAGTATCGGCTGATTTTCTAAGTACTCAATAAATCTTTCGACATTTACACCGCCAATACGTAAGTCTAAGGAACCACCGTGATGACGGCCATCTTCTGGACGACCATAGTCAAAAGGTGCACCGGCAGCGGCGGCAATATCCCCATCTGCAGAAGCATCAACTACCACATCGGCTAAAATAAGCTGCGCACCCGACTTGTTCGCTATAGCCACTCCTTTTACTTTTCCGTCTTCCAGCAGTGCGTCAAAAGCAAAAGTATGGAAAAGAACATCCACATTTGCCTCTTCCATCATTTCATCAAGTAAATGCACCATAATCTGCGAATCGATAGGATGTCTTACCATAGGATCGCCTGGAGGCGCACCTTCTGCAGCCTGCAGCCTGCGGAATAATTCCATGGAAATCCCATCAACCACAATAGGCCGACCGATTTCACTGACAGTTTCAGCACGATAGCCGTTAATACCAATACCGTTAATACTTCCACCCGTCATCATGCCGCCTAAACTGCCTTCCCTTTCTATCAATAAAACACTGGCACCATTACGGCGGGCAGATAAAGCAGCAACACAGCCAGCAGGACCAGAGCCCACAACAACAACATCATACTTTTTTGCTACTTTTAGTGGGGCACAATATTTTTTGCCTGCAAAGACTTCAATCACAACATTACCTCCTCTTTTCAAACTGGTTAATAGCCTTCTATGCTCAAGCCTAAACAAAAGGCTTTTGCAACTAAGTATTCATTTTTAACTTTAGTTTGAATTTTAAGAAAAAGATAAAATGTTTATCGCCTGGAAATAACCCAAGAATATGCCATTCGCTCAAATAATTCCCAATTTCTCTTAATCAACTCTTCATCTCCTGGAATTTTCCAATTATTTGATTCTTTAACTTCTTCCCAAGAAGTTATAAAACGGTCTATTTGCGGCAATTGCGGTTTTACATCCAGCATATCAGACACCTCTGGTTTAGGGGCAGGACCTGTATGAAAAACGCCAAACTCTTTTACTGCGTCAAGTACAGCTTGAAAATTCTCTGGTTTACATCCGGCAGGAATACTGCCCCCACTATTTGGAATCCAACCGCCGTCCTTGCCCACGGTCTCTATCAACAATTTAACCCTTTGCCGAACTTCTTCCGGTGTACCCAGTATTAACATATCAGTAGGTATGCCGCCGGAAATTGCGTTTTTATCGCCAAATTTTTCATGTGCCGTAAAAATATCCGTGTCATTATCAAGATCAAATAAAACCGTACCTTTGGGAAACTCAGCCAGATGGTCCAAATGAACATTCCAATTTCCTTCAATAAAAATACGAACTGTCCAGCCGGCTTCAATCAAAACCATTAAACCTTTATAGAAAGTTGGCCAATAAAATTTTTCAAATTGTTTAGGTGACAAAAAGCCAGCACGTGTTGCACCAATCCAAACCGGCAACTGCTTCTTGGGATCAGCCATGGCCACACAGCTTGCTAAATTTTGTTTTAAAATTGCTTCACAGGCTTCAATCACTAAATCCGGCTGCCTGAACATATCCCGCATGATCCCATGCAAGCCGCGGAAAAGATTAGTTAAAGTATCGAAAGGTGCATTTATAATACCCTGACTGCTGGGAGGAATGGCAAATTCATTTTTTATACGTGTGTTAATCTGTCGGCTCTGCTCGCGTGCAATACCCTGCTGCATGCCGGCTTTTAAGAAGGCTATATAGGAACGAATAGAACCTCTTTTTTCATATTCTCCTAAAATTCTGGGGAAATAAATATCCATCCTGAAACCAATGGGATCATCAATAAACCTGCGGTATTCATCAGCTTTCATCCACTCTTGTTCGTTAAACTGGCGAATAGAATTGGGGTCAATATCACGTCCAGGAATACGGTAGAGTCTGCTATTTAGAATGTCAAAATCAACTGCACTGCTGAACCCGGCACTAAAAGTATCAATTTCCGGATATCTTTTTAAAAATTTAACGGCACGATCTTCTGCTTTTTGCGGATCATACATCAATTCCTGAATTGTATAGCCGGAAATAGCATCAGCGTAAGAACCAACGGGAATTGAAGTTGAGATGCGGTCAATTGGCTTCCGCTTGATAGCAGCCAAATAACGCCCTAACCGCTCATTATAAAGTTTCTGTTTACTTTCTTCCATCACAATCCTCCTCGCATAATATAGTTGGCAAACTATTCATGTCCGTACACTTTATTACAGAATGTAACACCTTTAATAGCGTCCGTGGCATAATCATCTGCACCGGTAAATTCCCGCACCTTTTCTGAACAGATTGCACCACCAATAATAACCTTGACTTTATCGCGCAGACCGGCTTTTTTTAATTCATCAATAACTGTTTTCATTTCCGGATATGTTGTATTTAAGAGAGCACTTAGGCCAAGTACTTTAGCGCCCGTTTCCTTAACTGCCTTAACAAATTCAGCTGCCGGAACATCAATGCCCAAATCAATCACTTCGTAACCATGGCCTTTAAGTAAATTAATTACTATATTTTTACCCACATCATGAATATCACCTAATACTGTACCAATAACAACTTTACCCTTAGTAGCCGTTGTTTCTCCAGCACTTAAATAAGGAGTTAATTTTTCCATAATGCTATTCATTATTTCGCCCGAAAACATTAACTCAGTTAAAAAGTACTCACCTTCACTAAATAAATCCCCTACTGCTATTAAACCCTCATTACATGCTGCCAAAATATCATGAGCTGACACTCCTGCCTGTAATTTTTTCTCAACGATGGCCACCGCTGCTTCTTCTTCCAAATTCGTAATTGCCGCCACTAATTCTTTCATTTTTCCGCCTCCCTATCCTTTTTTGAGGAAATACAAGAAAATAATATAAGTTTTTAATCTTTAAAAAGAACTTCCTGGTTAACAACATTAATGGGATTACCAGCTAAATAAGCTTGTAAATTATTGATTGCCACGTCCATTAAACGCTTTCTGGCCTCTAAAGGCGCCCATGACAAATGTGGTGTAATTATACAATTTGGTGCCGCCAGCAGTGGGTTATCCGGCTTGATTGGTTCTGTAGATACAACATCAACAGCTGCACCGGCAACTTTGCCGGATTTTAAAGCAACCGCCAGATCTTCCTCCACAATCAATTGACCACGCGAGTTGTTTATTATAAAGACTCCGTCTTTCATCTTAGCAATATTAGTTTCGTTAATAATTCCCTGTGAGTTTTCTGTTAAAGCGCAATGCAAAACTACCACATCAGATTTGGCAAACAATTCATCTAACGCTACATATTGTAATGTATCACTGACAATTGTTGGATCAGGAGAAGTATCATAGGCTAAAACCTGCATACCCAATGCCTGCGCAATTCTTGCCGTTGCTTTACCAATTCTTCCCAAGCCAATAATCCCCATCTTTTTTCCGGCCAATTCCACTAAAGGATATTTCCAAAAACACCAATCAAGACTCTTAGACCACTCACCTTCTTTTACAGCACGGCTATGTTCGCCGACATGATGACAAAGTTCCAAAAGCAAAGCAATAGCCATTTGCGCCACTGCGGCAGTTCCATAAGTTGGAACATTTGTGACCGTAATGCCCAGCGTTGTGGCAGCTTCAATATCTACCACATTATATCCTGTAGCCAATACACCAATATATTTAAGGTTAGGCATCTTAAGCAAAGCCTCTTGAGTTAAAGGTGTCTTGTTTGTCAGGACAGCTGCTGCCGTGCCCACTCGTTCTACAATTGAATCCGTATCATGAGCAGTCCTGTCATAAATTTGCAGCTCGCCCAAGCTCTCTAAAGCATGCCAGTCTAAATCACCGGGATTTAGTGTATACCCGTCCAGTACGACGATCTTCATAATATCACCCCTGGATACTTTTTCCGCTAATATTTTCCCTACTCGTTTTGGCAATGGCTTCCTCCTCCTAACTTAAAAGGTCTGCCTGCCATCATCCGCCCTACATTTAACAGCCGCATCGCTCTTTCAGAAGCCTGCGTAATTAAAGCGGCAGCATTCTCCATGGCATATTTAAGCTCCATTGGCTGATTAATGATACTAACCATGGCGTCAATACCCTTCTCATGTATTTCTTCAGTCTTTTCTCCTATACTTCCCGTTATGGCAAGGACAGGTACACCATATTTCTTTGCTCTTCGTGCAACGCCAATAGGCACTTTGCCATTAATAGTTTGCTCATCAATCTGCCCTTCGCCTGTAATTACCAGATCTGCATCCAATAAATGCTGGTCAATATTTAGTAAGTCTAAAATTATTTCAATGCCGGAACGCAAAACACCATTGCAGAACACTATTAAGCCGGCACCTAGACCACCGGCTGCTCCTGCACCGGGAATATCGTTAATGTCTTTTCCCAGCTGTTCTTTAATTATAGTGGCATAATGATAAAGGCTGCGATCAAGGTACTCAATACTTTCCTGCGTTGCTCCTTTTTGCGGTCCATAAACAAAGGAAGCACCCCTTTCCCCGCACAAAGGATTTGTTACATCCGAAGCAACAATAATCTCAGTCTGAGAAAGGCGGGGATCTAAACAGGTTAAATCAATCCGCGCCAGTTTTGCTAATTCTCCTCCGCCAAAACCCAACTCCTTACCTGTGCTATCAGTAAACGAAACGCCTAAAGCCTGCGCCATTCCTGCGCCACCATCATTAGTAGCACTGCCGCCGATCCCAATTAAGATCTTTTTACAACCTTCATCTAGAGCTGCCTTAATCAACTGTCCGGTTCCATACGTTGTTGTATAGAGAGGATTACGCATTTCCTCAGGAATTAACTGCAACCCCGAAGCCGATGCCATCTCAATCACAGCTGTATTATCTTGTAAAATACCATATTGTGCCAAGATTTTATCGCCAATGGGGCTGATTACTTCTGCTTGTCTGAATTCTCCATTTGTTCCTAAGACAAGTGCATTAACAGTGCCTTCCCCGCCGTCTGCCACAGGCATTTTAATAATTTCCGCCTGCGGAAAAACTTTAATTATCCCTTTTTCAATTGCCCGAGCTGCATCTACCGTAGAAATGCTGCCCTTATAAGAATCTGTAGCAATAACTATTTTCATCTTCTTCTCTGCTTTCACTTATAATTTTCTTAGTAAGATAATCCGACACCTTTATTGTAGCGAAAGTACCACCACAATTTCGATGTTACAGGTAACAAAAAAAAGGTCAAAAAGACCTTTTTTTGTTGTTACTTGACTACAATCACAACGACAGCATCTTAAAAAAACAGTTTATGCTTTCACCAAATTATCTTCCTGTTCGCGACGGCTTAACTCATCCTTAATTTCTTGCAGTTTTTTGTCAGTAATGGGATAGAAGAAAGCAACCAATGATACGCATATCGCAGCTAAGATCAAGGGATATAATGTTTGGAAATAAGCGAACTGATTCAAAACCGCCTGAGGAGGAGTGACCCCATCAACATACAAAGCAGCATTATATCCCACGGCCGCCAAGACGGAAGTCCTCACCACCGTACCCACAGTGGTGGCTACCCGCAACCCTAGGCCATATACTGACATATTTAACCCATCCGTACGCACACCGGTCTTTAATGTTGCATAATCACTAGCTGCTGCAAAGAATGGTAATGTATAAGCCTCCATTAACCCTACAAAAATCTGGCTGAGAGACATGATTAAAATGAAAACCATTGTCGGCACTTTCCCTACCGCAAATACTGAGACAACTAAAACTAGAACATGAAAAATTCCTGCCGCCACAAAAGCCCTCTTGGAATCTTTAAAAATTTTCAGCCAAGCAATACCTAGAGCTACACCGATAGCCTGCGACAGAGTACGGAAGGTAAAAAATGTCCCTAAAGCCGCCATATCCCCTACATAATACTTAAAGAAAAATGATGCTGTCATAGTTTGGAAACCTAAATCGTATAACTTGTGCAAGAAAAAGAACAGAAACATGATAAGTAGCGGACCATTTGTTATTACGCCTTTAATAACTGCAGTAAGGGGGACTTTCTTCCTAGCTTGCTTAGGCACATTTCTTTCGGCAATTGCCTGTTTTTCCACATCTGAAGTGCGTAAAAATAAAGCAAATGCTAGGTAAAAGAGCAAACCTGCTATACCTAAGACATAACCTGTCATCGCCCAGCCATTAGCATCCGACCCGCCCCTGCTGGTAAAAAACAAAAGCAGAATAGGGGTTAAATAGCCAAAAACAGTTTTGGAACTGGTCCTGCCGATGGAACGACCAATGGCAAGAAAAGAACGATCCTCAGCAGATGTGCCCAGCCGCGGATAAAGAGCTATCAGCGTAGTGTTGTTAACAGCACTAGCCAAAGATAGTGAGGCGGCAAGGATAAAAATTAAATAAGCTAAACTGGATGGATTAGATGTTAAAGATGGCAGAGCAAAAATTGTTATGTAGATAAGGGCCTCACCAGTGGCACCGATCATTACCCACTGCCAATACTTACCTTTTTTCAAAGTAACCCGGTCTAAGAATGTTCCCCATATCGGGCCAGAAAACCAACCCATAAAAGATGAAACTAACTCCAGCATACCGGCCAAAACTACTGGTATTAAATAAATATCTGTATAAAGCATTGTAATATAAGTGCTGAAGTATGCTTTCCAGGCACCACCACCAAAATCAGTTGCAGGATACAGGTACTTAAGCAGTTTATTTTTGAAGCTTTCACCGTTTTTTCCCTGCTGCGACATTCAATCAACTCCTTATTTCAGTTAGTTAACAATATTGTAATCAAAGAGACTAGAAAATGCGATGTTACAGATAACAAAAAAGTGCTTCTAAAAGCACTTTATTTTTGTCATTATATCTCAATGCCGTTACAATTTAAGTAATCCTGCAACAGAAGAAAGAAATACAAAATTACAGCTTCATTAAATACACGTGGGTTAAAACCTGTCATTTTATGAATTTTATTTAGCCGGTACTGCAAAGTATTTTTATGTATATAAAGATCATCTGCTGTTGCATTGATGGAACAATTATTTTTGAAAAAAACTTTAAGTGTTTCTAAATCCTTACTGCTTAGTTTCTTCTCGAGTACTTTACTGCAAAAACAGGCAATTGTTTGCGCGGGCATAGCCTCTATTAATAATTCTAAATTTAAATCTTCATAAAAAAGCGCTTGTTGTTTTTCTCTCATTTTAGCAAAATTTAAACACTTTTCTGCATCCAAAAAGGAAAGATGTAACTCCTGAGGCTGCAAGCATCTTCTGCCTACCCCTGCAGAGATTTTTAGTTTATATTTTTCTTTGACAATAGACTGAATTTTGCCGATGATTTTTTTTAGCAATTCAATAGTCTTTTGCTTACTTTCCTCATCTACATACAAAACTATTGCTTTACTACCATTGGAAACCACTACATTATTGCTATTAAAACTAAACTCATTCATGATTAATGAAAAAACTTTCTCCCAGAGATTTTGCCATTTATCAAATTCAATTTCATCTGCTTCGGTAATTTCGAAAACTAACACTCGACGGGGGAGTGCAAGGTTAATACTAAGAAAGCTAGCCCTTGTTTCCATCAATTCTACTTTTTCAAATTTACGAAAAATTAGTTCTTCCACAAAATGCTTCCTTGCTTCTTTTTCCAAGCGGCTTTGTGACTCAAGATAAATCTCTTTGAGTAATATCTCAGTCATATTCTTAATAATTTGGCCGTATTTAACCACATGCTCCTGATCTCCCGTAATGCCAATAACACCCACTATTTCATCCCACAGAAAAACCGGCAAATTAATTCCCTTTTTACTCCCTTGAAATTCATTATCCTTATGAATAATAATCTCCTTTTTTAGCCTTATAGCCCTTTTTGCACCCTCATGAAAATGTCCGATGCGCTTATGATCAGTACTGGCAATTATGACGCCGTTACTGTCCATCATATTAATATCCTGCTTAATAATCCCGCTCATAGCCTCCACAATTTTCTGGGCATTATCTTGTGATAATTTCATAATGATCACCTTATTTAATTAGTTTTTGCAGCTATTTTGGAAAGTTCAAAAATCACCTTTTGTTACGGCAGAATTTAAAAAGAGGCAAAAACCATTTCGGTCTTTGCCTCTGATTCAACCAAACTACGATTAATCGACTAAACCCACTTCTTTATAGAACTTTAGTGCACCATCATGGTAGGGTACGCCACCCACATCAGTTACCAGCTCTTCAATGGGGAATGTGCGCATATTACCAACAGCATCACCTAAGCGTTCAAAGTTTTCATAAAGACCCTTAGTTAATTTATAGACCGTTTCTTCCGGTACATCCACGTGGGTAATGAGCACTGCTCTATAACTGACTGTATAGTAGGGTTTATCTAATTCGAGCCCCTGTGCGCCTTCTTCGAATTCCACCAGATACAATCCGTCATATTCTTTGGCTAAACGTTCTGCATATTCTTTGCCGATATTAATGTAACGACCGCCTTGAGTTTTGCCGATATCCTCCTGAAGGGGGTTGGGGAAAGGCGCACCGCTGAAAAGCAGATCTATCTGACGGTTTTTTAATGCTTCAGCACCTTCCTGGAAACCAAAGGGAATAATGGTGTAATCATCTTCCGTCAAGCCGGTATAGCTTAAATATTTTTTAACCAGCGGCTCCGAATCGCCTCCTGGAGGTCCGGCCGTTAATTTGGTACCTTTTAAGTCGTCTATATGTTTCAGATTTTTGTTTGTAGTAACCGGCAGAATATAGTGATGCCACAGAGTAGCAATAACCCTAATATTCTCCATCTTTCCTTTATCTGCATAGAATTCCTTGCCATTAAAGCCGTTAACAACTGCAGTAGTCATAGAAATACCGAATTCCGCTTCTTTGTTGTTAACTGCCATGGTATTGCCGTTGGTGGAACCCGGCTCTACCGTTAAAACCAGCGAATCCTTAATATATTCGGAAAGGGTACTGCCGACGGTATGCACCGTTAAGCCCGGAGGCCCTGTCACAATCCTGGCGGTGGGCACTTCCCCATTGTCTTCACCGCCGCCATTACCTCCATTACCCCCATTGCCGCCCTGCGAACAACCGGCAAAAGCCAGCAGAGCAACTAACAAAACAACAAGTGATACTTTCCCAAACTTTTTCATTAGTTTGCCTCCTTATTGTGTCAAATTACCTTTTCTCTCTCTTTTTTCTCTCTTTCTTTTAAAATTTTAGGTCTTCTTAGCCCTCCCCCCTTTACCCATTTGCTTAAAGTTTATTAAATTATTTTTTATAATGACAGACTGGATTTTTTCTTGCTTTCAATTGCACCTATATTGGCTTTTTTAAAATTCAAGAAGAACAGAAATGCAAGTCCGGCCATTGTTAGCAAACCAATTGTGTTGTTGGGAATAATCAGCATAGCGGTAGCCAGTGCAAAGATCAGACGTATTGGCATCGACAGACTAGTAAAAAGATAGCCCTCCACACTGGCAGCTAAAAATACCACACCTAAAATTGCTGTCAATATCATTAAAACAGAACTGATACCAAACTCTGTAATCAGCAGCAAATCCGGAGTATAAACAAAAATGAAGGGAACCAAAAATGCCGGCAAGGCAATTTTTACCGCCTCTTTACCAACTTCCATCAGGCTGGCATTGGATATAGCCATGGCTGCATAAAGCGCCCCTCCTACCGGCGGTGTAATAAAGGCAAGTGTGGCATAGTAGACCACAAATAAATGTGCTGCCATGGTAGGCACACCCATCTGAATAAGGGCCGGAATGGTAACGGGAATTTGTACAATGTATGCCAGCAGTGCCGGTAAACCGCAACCCATGATTATAGTAATTACTGCCACCAGAATCAGCAAGATTAATAAATTGCCACCGGATAATTCAATGAGCACACTTGACAGTCGAATTCCTACACCGGTTACACCCAATATACCGGAGATAATACCGGCTAGAGCAGTGGGAAGCGCTACGGAAACGGCATTTCTTGCCGCTGCATTAACAGCATCCAACAATTGTGCCGGTGTTAACCATTTACTGCGATCTTTATTAAGAAAACTAACGGGGATTAGCGATAAAATAGCCCAGCTGACTGTTATAAGTGGAGTAAATCCCATAACAAGCGGTACAGCCAAGATAAAAATGGGCAACAATGTATACCATTGACTTTTTAATAGCTGGCCTGCAGACGGCAGCCCTTCTGTTTCCAAACTTTGCAAATCTTCTTTATAGGCACGAAAATGAACAGACATATAAGCACCTAGATAGTAAAGCAGGGCTGGAATCACAGCACTTTTAACAATGGCTGAATAAGGAATCCCGGAGTAATCAACCATGGCAAAGGCCAGTACACCCATCACCGGAGGGAGAATTGACCCACCCGTGGAGGCTACAGCCTCTACTGCACCGGCAAAAGCTTTATCAAACCCTAACTTTCTCATCAGTGGGATTGTAAAAGCACCCGTTGTCAGCACATTGGAAACAGGACTACCTGAAATGGTACCCATTAAAGCACTGGAAACCACGGCAAGCTTTGCCGGACCACCTTTTTGTCTCCCTGCAAGAATTTTTGCCAGATCCATTAAAGTGGAACCTGTGCCCATTTTATCAATTAATGTGCCAAAGAGGATAAACAGATAAAGATAAGTGGCTGAAACACCCAGTGGTTGAGAGAAAATACCCATCTCACTCCAGGTGGAAAGTTCCAGCAGGGTACGCCAACTATAACCACCATGTTTAAAAACGCCGCTAAGGTACTTACCATAAAAACCATACAAGATTGCCAACAGCACAATAATAGGGAGTGCCCAACCAACAACCTTTTGCCCCACAATAAAAACTACCAATAAAAGCAGTATGCCGGTAACTACATCTAGCGTGGTTAGCGGCGCCCCCCAAAAACGATATTTAATATATTCCATATTGATAAAAAGATGTGCAAATACAACTAAGGTTGCCAATAAAAGCAAAACATTAACAACTTGTTTGCGCAATCCTTTTTCTTTATTCAGAGAATTTAGAATAAAAATAACAAGCAAAAGTCCTAAATGCAGACCCCTTTGCGTATAGGTATACATGAGGCCACTTACCCCAGTGTATACATGAAAAACTGCCAAGAAAACCGAAAGAACAGATACTACTGTTGTAATTAAAGAACGATCGCTGCTCTTTTCAGCTGTAGTCAAGAAGTATCCCTCCGTTTTGCCTCAGTGATGGGCTTATTTTGTTCTTTTTAAATTATTCTGTATTTTTTTTAAAAATCCTCCTTTCTTTTTCTGCTTTTGTCTTAATATGTCTTATTTTGTTGCTTTATGGCGCAGAGACATCAGGATACAAAACAATTTAACATAAATTTGGCTTTTTGACAAGGGAAATAACTGATTTGTAAAAACTATTAGATATAGTAGTATTTGTACTTAATATAGTAGCATTTTACCTTATTGGTGTCAATATTGTGAATATTTTATTTATTTACACTAATTACCATTTTTTTAAAGCAAAAGGTCGACGCCTCGCCAAGACGTCGACCTTGGTTAAATTGCAATTTAAGTTATTAAGAAAAACAGTATAGAAAGTGTTGACTCTTCAGGAAACTGGATACTATCTTGTGCAGTTTTAACGGCTTCAGCCGGAATGCCATATTTCTGTAAATTCTCTTCTAAGGAATGGTAATATTTCGATTTTAATTCCATAGCTTACCCTCCCAGCTTAATATTTGCCGTATTCGCGTACGGTCTTTAACAATGCCTGCAAATTCTCCACCTTGGCATCAGAAGCTCTTAAAACTCCTTTGTCTGTACCGAAAATATAATTACCGCCGGGTGCCAAAATATCGATATATTCCTTTGCTTTGCGCTCAACATCTTCCACTGTACCGGTTCGCAGCAATGATACAGGATATAATCCCTGTATAATATGTTTTTTGCCTAATTTTTCCTTTATAATTTTGGGATCCCCATATTCGAACTGCATTTCACATCCTTCCGGCAGCTCGTAAAGATAATCCAGATAGCGCATCCAGTCATCTTCACAGAACATGTAAACTCCATAGCCAATATTCATAAATTCTTCTACTTGCCGCTTAAAGGTTGGCCACCAAAATTTAGCAAAATCTTTTTCCCTCATAAAAGTGGGCATGTGCAGTGCTATACCGACACGCAACGTTTTTGACGGCTTCGCATTAGTTAACCCCATTTTTATGCACAGCGGGTATAAAGCTTCCACTGCCGCCAACACCTTATCCGGCATCCTGCGAATATCGCTAAGTGCACCTGTAAAGGAGCGAAAAGTATCGGCCAGCAAATCAAAGGGTGCTCTGGTCCTGCCTGCACTAAAACTGCGGGTTAATTTACCATATTTAACAGCCAATTGCGCCATAGCCGGTCCAACTTTAGACATAATGGCTTGTCTTGATGCCTGGAACTTTAAAATGGCTATAACATTGTGCGGAAAGGGCTTGGCCAATTCTTTATAATACTTAGGCACTACTTTTTCCCAGCAAACAGCGATAGGATCTTCAATTAAAGCGTCATAATCTTCCGGCTCCATCCCGGCAATATTGGGGTGCTGCATAAAGCCATCAGCTCCCATTTTGTAGTTTTCTGCTCCTAAAAGTTGATAAAAGGATGGCAGCCGGCTGGAAAACCCAACAACCTGATCTGTGTCAAATAGTCCATTGACATAATCCATCGCTTCGATCATTGCTTCTGCACTATATTGATCCGTTAACAAATTTTTACCGGCATATTCCAGTGCCGCGGCCCCGTCAACTCCGACGGAAATGGGCAATTCCTGAGGTATTCTTCCTTCGTATACATCCACAAAGTTTTGATTCCTGCGTTCCGATTGTTCTTTCATCGCTGCGGAATTATCCAAAGAAAAAACCTCCTTTTATTTTTTACGCAGTTTAAGCTATTTAAAAAAGATAACATAAGTAAGCTGATTCACTGCCTATCCTAGGCAATGGATCAGCTTACTTTTTCACACTAGACTATACTTTCTACTACCTCCTCATTTCTAAGCTCCCCTACACGGCCTGCTTTAATTTCTTCTTGTATTTTAGCAAGCTTTTTGTCTGTTATGGGATAGAATAGCTGCACAATACCGAAAGCCACTATACCAAACAAAAGCGGATATAATGTTTGGAAATTTCTAAATAGGTTTAACACTGCTTCCGAAGGAGCAGCGCCTTGGGCGTAAGCAGCAGCATCATATCCCACCCCAGCCAACATGGCCGTTCTGATAATGGTAGAAAGTGTGCTT
>JAAZIQ010000036.1 GCA_012800795.1 Bacillota bacterium | reverse complement strand
TTCTTTTTACACCATTATATAGACTTAATCAAATAATGAACAAACTAGAAATAACACCCAATCACGGTTTATTATTCCTGAGGATTATAGAAAGCATCTTGATCAGAGAATTAATTTAATCATGGCTCTTATCCCTTTACTATCAAGAAAAAAACAGGAAAGGGCAGAGGAATTGCTTAAACCGCTTAACTTACTTTTTTTCCTAAACCGGTATGTAAATATAGTTAACAATTCCGACAATTAAAAAGCTCGGCATCAAAACCTACTCTCCTTGAGAAAGGAGGCATTTTTGTGGACATTGTCATTAACTTCAAAAATAAAAAACTACAAACTCCGCGCTTTTTTAAAGATATCCAAAAAGATAATGTTGAAACAAAAGAAGCTTTTGAAACAAAGGATATAGACATCACTTCCACACAAGCAGCTGAAGACGATCTTTCGCAAGCAGCAACACATGATCTTAACCTTAGTGGAACTGTTTCCGAAAAAGTAATTTCTGAAACTGTAACAGCAGAAATAAGTAAATTAAAAAAAGAAACTGCCCCCACAACCACTCCTGAAATTAGCAAAAGTGAAAATAGCACACTTGAATTCTTGCAGGAAATAACAGAACCCCTACTTCCTGCACAGGCAGAGCTGTCTCAACTTAGTGAAGACTTAGAAATTGCCGTCACTCAAAAAACAAAGCCAGCAGTTCCCTACCGTAGTGAAAAATTATTGCTTTTGCTAATTATCCTAATAATTTTGTCTAATAAATAAGTCAAGGAGGATTTAGGATGGATGATTATAAACAAAACTTACAGCGTCTTTTACAAAATGTGGATTCAGATAATCTGATAGATAAAATCAACCAACTTAGTCTGATACTAGGTGATCCGCAACAGGCAAGACAAGTGGAAAATACGCTAAAAGGCTTATTACTACAGCAAAATAATTCGCCTAAAGCAAACCTACTTATTGCACTAATGCCATTTTTATCAGACCGCCAAAAAGTAAAAGCTGAAAAGTATCTTAAAATATTGAATACTGCTGAACTAATAAATACCTTAAGGCAAAAAGAATAAAATCAGCTTTTTTCCTTGTATAGTTCTTGCATAATTTAAGTATCACAATTTTGCCATATTAATTTATACCTGGCAAATCACCAAAGAATGCTGCCTTACATAATATATTGTGGGTACCCAACTAGCAAATATACAAAAAAGAGGTGAAACAGTCGTGTCAATCTTTGGTGGTGGCCATGGAGGTAAAGACAATAACATTTTTTTAATCCTGCTTCTTATCCTGCTTCTGGCTGATTGTCGTGACGATGACAACTTACTTTTGTTAATCCTTATCTTATTACTGTTCGCTGAAAACGACTTCCGTGCTAACGCAACAACTTAAACTGCCCGCAACCTTCTTAATCACAAGACAAAATTACTATAGCCCTGATTTTTGTTAAACAAAATTCAGGGCTTACTTAGAAATAAAAAATCCGCAGTTTGCGGATTTTAAATTTTAATTTACAATATTCCCTTCACAACAACTACCGGTGTGCCGGCATCGGCAGAACCGCTCACTAAATCTGCCAAACTGGCAATTACATCCTCCACCTTCCGCGGAGTCGTTCCCTCAGTCAAAATATGATTCTGAGCAAATGAATGCTGTTTTTGAGCTAATAATTCTGCTTCTATTTCCTCCACACTTTTACCCTCAGCGTAATAAATATCTGCTGCATACTTATATTTTATACCTTCCCGGTAGCGCCCATGAAAGCCATTCGTCTTACCAAAAACCGGCATCGGATCAGCCAATTCATAAATTCCGGTACTCGGGTCTTTGTAAGCACCATCACCATAAACCAGCACTTCTACTTTTCGTCCGGTTGCCTCCTCAATTGCCAGCTGTAATGTTTTGGCAAAATCATCTGCCTCTCGTGGTGCCAACTTAATTTTATCATGAGCAGACATATTACTGCCTAATAAACCCCACTCGCTCCAACTATCCCCTTCATTACATAAATCCTGTAATGTCACACAGTTCATAAATACCTGCTTTAGCTTATGCAAAGTTTTTCTCCTATTATGTATATCTGCCACTATTATTCCTTCGGGAGCAAAATTTGCCATCATTCGGGGGTCATTACAAAGAAAAATAGTAGCTTTTGCCCCTTCTCCCTCAATAATTTCCTTATACATTTTCAGGTAATTTACTTTTGTTATCGGATGCAAGCAATGCTGCGGGTCTAATTCTTCATACAGCAAACATTTATTGTTAGCGGCCAAATTTTCGGCTATCTCGGGATCAAGAAGCTGGTTACCAACCTCATCAGTGGGATAAGAAAGCTGCACCAGCACTTCTCCCTCCGGTACTGCTGCCGCAATACTTTGTAAAATCATGGAAAAACGGTTGCGGCTGGTAATAGGAAAAACTACGCCGATTTTACTCCCTTTATGGGTTCCTAATTTTTTGCTTATCTCCTTTGATACGTCACTGACGGTAACATAATTATCTTGTGCCCGTGCCAGCACAGACTCTGTAACACATACTACATCACCATCAGATAAGAGTTCGGCTGCAGCTACTTTTTTTATGGCATCGACTATCATTTTAATTAGATCTGTTCCCGGAACAATAACCCCCATTTTTACGCCGAAAGCTAAGGGGCCAATATTATCTGGCAACTTCATATTTTTTCCTCCATTCGAAGCAATATCCCTTCTTTAAATTCAAGAATTCCTTTGAGATTCCTGCTTCATCTGCTAAATACATATAACAGTGTCCTTATAAACAGGCCTAATGTAACGTGTATTTTCAATATAGCATACGATATAGCATAAAATACTTGAATAGGGAGAGTTGCTAAATTGAACAAAAATGTTTTTTTGCTGTTAGATGATTATGCCGGAAAAGTAAGCGAGCTTACTGCCATTACACAATATTTTCACCATCATCTTGTTGTACAGGAAGAAGATGTGGCAGAAGTATTAGAGCGAGTTGCACTCGAAGAAATGAGGCATTTGGAGATGCTGGGGGAAGCTCTTCTTAATGCAGACATCGATCCCAGAATATACAATGACAAAAAAGCATATTGGCAGGGTAATTATGTAAATTATCAGTATCGAGTTTGTGATATCCTACGGGCTGACATTCAGGCAGAACTTAAAGCTATTAATCAATATTATCAACATATCACTGCTATTGAGGATAAAAATATTCAAATTATGCTCAGGGATATCATTCAGGATGAATTGCGTCATATTGGTATGTTTTCCGAAAAACTAGCAAAGTATTGCCCTGATCAGAAAAATCGCTCTTGGTTGGTGGCTGAAATTGATAAATATCCCCTTATCGGCAGGGATAAAGAACAACTAATAAAATTGCTGCGTTTTTAAATCCTCTTTGACAAGCAAAAAGATTTCCTTTTAAACAATAAGGAAATCTTTTCTCTTTGTTTTATTTATTGTTGGCGGGAGTAGGTGGGAATCGAACCCA
>JAAZIQ010000035.1 GCA_012800795.1 Bacillota bacterium | reverse complement strand
CAGGCATTGCGCAAGGTATCCAGCCGCTATTTAGTCAAGCTTACGGTTTAGGCGAGAAGGAAAATGTCAGAAAAATTTTATCCTACGCGCTGGTAACCATTATCAGCATTTCATGTTTAATATATTTTTCCTTTTATGTGTTTGCAGATCCCATTGTCAGTGTTTTTAACGGCGAAAATCATGTACAGTTGCAAGGAATTGCCACTAGCGGCTTAAAAATCTATTTTACGGCCATCTTTTTTGCAGGTTTTAATATTATCATTGCCATGTTTTTTACTTCTACGGCCAATCCTGTACCGGCGCATATTATTTCTTTAACCAGAGGACTCTTTTTAGTTGTGCCCATGGTGTTTTTACTCTCATCATTTTTAGGTACAACGGGGGTATGGCTGGCATTTCCGGTTACTGAAGGCTTAGTGGCCATCTTATGCGCAGCTCTTTACTTTAAATTAGCTCCGGTTTACCTGCCCGGGCGTAGGCTTATGGGCAGCAGTGATAATGCCGGTGTAAATAGAGAAGTTTAACGCGAGGCGTCTTTCTTGATGCCGGGAAGTGGGCAAAGAGAAGTATTGGCAGTAAATAAGGTTCATGTTATGATGTTGATAATACATATGATTTTGTTCACAAGTTATTAGCGAGCTAATTTACGGTCAAATTTACGAGGTGGCGTATGATTGTAAGTGTAATGACTGTGAAACTGTATGCGCCGTGGATTCATAGTCTCAAGGAAAAAAGAATGACTGTAAGAAGCCTTTGCCAGAAACTGCGCAATAAGTTTAATGTATCTGTCATTGAAAGTAAAGCCCAGGATCTGCATCAAACCATCTTTATCTCCATTGCTTATCTTGCCAATAATGCAGCCCTGGCGGATAGCATGGGTGATAGAATTACCCGCTATATTGAGACTAATACGGATGCAGAAATAGTGGAGCTTATTATTGAGCAGGAGTAGGAGCCGTAAACTGGGCTCAAACGTTTGTATTTATGTCTGCAGGTAAGAAAAACAAAAAATGAAAGGAGGCATCTGAAAAAACAACCGATTTCTTATTTATTTGCTTAAACTTGTTAAAGGGAGGTAAGTGAGATGAAAAATTTAGAAGGAAGAGTTGCTTTCATTACAGGTGCAGCCAGCGGTATTGGTCTTGGTATCGCCAAAGCTTGCGGTAAAGCCGGCATGAAAGTTATTATCGCCG
This sequence comes from Bacillota bacterium, assembly GCA_012800795.1. Classification (GTDB taxonomy): domain Bacteria; phylum Bacillota; class Dethiobacteria; order Dethiobacterales; family Dethiobacteraceae; genus JAAZIQ01. The sequence continues at coordinate 912 of JAAZIQ010000035.1, read as the reverse complement.
ATGTCAGGCAGCAGGCAATTGATGAGGTACTGCCCTATTTCCAAGAAAAGGGCTGGCCGGTACACGGCATCCAGCTTGATGTTACCGACCGCGAGGCTTATGCCAAGGCGGCCGACGAGGCAGAGTCGGTTTTTGGCAAGATTCACCTTTTGGTAAACAATGCAGGAGTAGAAGTGCCCGCACGTCCGCTTTGGGAATCTACTTTTGAGGATTGCGATTTTATTGTTGGGGTTAACATTCAAGGCATACTGAACGGGATCATTACCATTCTCCCCCGCATGCTTAAACACGGGGAAGAAGGACATGTAGTCAGCACAGCTTCAGAATCGGGATTATCTGTGGTTCACAACTGTGCCCTTTACTGCATGACTAAAGCGGCCGTCATTGCTTTAATGGAGACTTTGGCTTCTGATCTGCAGGGTACAAATGTAGGTGCTTCCGTTTTTTGCCCCGGTCCTATCGTGGGCAACTTGCGTGCAACCTCAAAAGAAGTACGCCCGCAGCACCTGCAAAACGATAGTGACCCGGTTCCGCCAGCTCCAGCCGCTGATCAGGAGATGCCGGAATTTGATTTCAGCAAGTTGCTCATGTCAGCAGAAGAAGCGGGAGAACGTGTCTTACGCGGTGTCCGCCGTCAAGACCTTTATATCCTGACTCATACGGAATTTAAAGAAGGACTGCGGAAAAAGTTTGATGCTATCCTGCGCGCTTTTCCCGACCAGCCCATTAATGATGATTTTATCAAACTCTTTAGCTTCCTCATTACCAACCCCATTTATGAGACGCAAACCACACCCGGTCCCCTAAAAACGGAATAAGGTGAATCAGGATTAAATTAATGTTCTTCTTTGGGCCTGCATATGTATGATTAGAGAAAAAAGTGCTTATAAATAAAAGGCGGCACAGAATATT
>JAAZIQ010000006.1 GCA_012800795.1 Bacillota bacterium | reverse complement strand
TTTTCACCATTTTATTTCTCTCTAAGGCCGCACCAATGTGAATAGCAAGAAATCCTATTTCTTCATCAGGTATTTTTGAACCTATGTAATCCTCTAAAGGTTTTAGAGAGCTTTTAACAACTTCAAATATGCTGGTATAGTTACTCTTTATCTCTTTTAGAATTGGATTTTTTAACGGAAGGCCGTGTTTTAAGCGATAAACGGTAGGATCCAAATGCTTTAGCAGTCCGCTGTATAGTTCGCTGTCTGCCAAAAAATCCACCTTTAGTTTTCTCCCGATGTTTTGTATAATTTCACCTGTTAAAATTTGCAGTCTCATCCAGTCCTGATTAGAAAATATATCTGATTCTATTACTTTACCTCCTAAAAGGTGTATGGTAATATAGCCAATTTCAGCAGTTGGAATATTTATCTTATAACTTTCTTCCAGATTCGCCGCCATACTTGACGCCACTGCAAATTCCCTTACAGGCTTTAATTTAGCCAGCTCATCTTCAGGCATCACAATGTTTTTTCCCAGCTGAATGCGCTTTATAGCAAGGGCCAGGTGAATCACCAATCCCGAATATGCGCTATCAGTAAAAGTAGTTTTTAACTGTTTCTCAGCTAAGCGAATGGCCTCTTCTATAGGTGATATTTCTAAATCCTGAAACAGTGTTTTCAGCTGCCTATCTGTTACTACACTCATCCTGCGATTAATGGGAGCTTTTATTAGATTTAAAGCTTTTTCCATTTCAATATTTTCAGATAGCAAAGTTACAACAGCCCGGCGCATGTCTTTTTCATTTCCAACTATCTTTATGCCAAATCGCGGTCGAGAATAAAGCTTCAGATCATGTTTTGCAAGCCAATTGCCAACTGCTTTCAAGTCATTTACCACAGTGCCACGGCTTACAGAAAGGAGTGTGGCCATTTCTTCAATTGTGGTAAAATCTTTTGCCTGAAATAGTTCCGTCAATATCAGCTTCTTTCGTTCTTCAGGCGTTAATGCATAATTGTAGCTGCTGATAGACTCCAGCAATTTAAAAATCTTTAGTTTCTGATAATAAGACGGCAAGTAACTTATTCCTGAACCTGGTTTTCTCGTCAATTGTGGCAATCCATTGTCTTTAAGAAAATCATCAATTTTGTCTAGATCATAGCGAATGGTCCTGGAAGATACATTAAAATCCTCAGCTAATTCAGAGATTTTTATGGGAGAACTGGCGGAGATGATTTTACTGAGTAGCTGTGCACAGCGCTCGTCCATTAAGTTATAAAACCTCCTTCAAGAAGAATTATATAACATACAAACTGTTACGAAAAGTCTAAAATCTTTCCGGGGACTTGTGGCAATTCTATACTAATTATATATAACTACATTATTAATTAAGATAATAAGTTACACGTAAACTAAAAAGCTGCGGTAATTTTGCCGCAGCTTTTTGTTGATTAATCAACTTAATGAACAAGACTTATGCTTTTTGTAAGTTCCTATCTGAGCCTGATATTTTATCTACAATAATGGCTATGGCATTATCACCGGAAACATTGCATGCCGTTCCGAAACTATCCTGAGCTAAATAGAGGGCTATCATCAGTGCCTGTTGAGCATCGTTAAATCCTAACATGCTTTGTAAGATACCAAGGGCTGCCATTACTGCACCGCCAGGTACACCAGGTGCAGCTACCATTGTAACACCTAACATAAAAATGAAGCCGGCCATTTGAGATAAAGTAACAGGCATACCGTTTAGCATCATAACAGCAATAGCGCATGTTGTCAGTGTAATGGTACTTCCAGATAAATGAACAGTTGCGCAAAGGGGAACTACGAACTCACGAATTCCTTTAGAAACGCCATTTCTTTCTGCACACTGTAAATTAACAGGAATTGTAGCGGCAGAAGACTGTGTTCCAATAGCTGTTAAATAGCCAGGAATCTGATTTTTTAACGCGGAAATTACACTCTTTCCACTATATAAGCAAGCTATTGTAAACTGAAATAGTATGATAATAAGGTGCATGGCTATTACAATAACAAATACCTTTCCAAATACCGATAAAATTCTAGCAACTTCACCTGCATATGTCATATTGGCAAAAATACCTGCTATATGAAACGGTAAAAGGGGAATTATAACCTTAACAATAACCATCTGCACGATTTTTTGAAACTCGTTCATGAAATTATATATTGTTTTTTCTTTCAGTGCAGCCATTCCTATACCCAATATAAAAGCTATGATTAGAGCTGACATTACGCCAAAAAGCGGCGGCATCTCGATTTGAAAAAATGGCGCCAATAGGGCTTCCTCAGGATTTGTTGCAGCAAATTGGGCGTTTACGTGGATCAGTTTAGGAAGAATGCTAGTAGAGACACCGAAGGCAAAAAATCCGC
>JAAZIQ010000034.1 GCA_012800795.1 Bacillota bacterium | reverse complement strand
CGCAAAGGAGTTCTTTCTGCTTTTGGCCCATGTGCTATAATATAAAATGTATTATCTGCTGAAAGATGACGTAGTTAAAGGAGATAGGGCATTGAAAAAAAATTCTTGCATGTATTTAGTAGCTGATATCTCACTTTTGGTGGTTGCAGCTATTTGGGGCTTGACATTTGTGACTGTCAAAAACGCTATAGCAATACTGCCTCCTTTTGCATTTAATTATTACCGTTTCAGTTTAGCCAGCCTAATAATGCTGGTCTTTGCTTTGCCTTACCTTAAAAGCCTGAACAGGGCAACTGTAAAGGCAGGGATATTACTAGGTATAATGTTATTTGCCGGTTACTCTTTGCAAACTTTGGGCTTGCTTTATACTTCAGCTTCCAATGCAGGATTTATAACCGGTCTTTCTGTGGTACTGGTACCTTTCTTAAGTATGATTTTAACGCAAGAAAAACCGGAATTACCGGTTTTAGGCGGAGCAGTCAGTGCTGCCATTGGGTTGGCTTTAATTGCAGGCGGCAATTTGGGTAATTTTAATCTTGGCGATCTGCTGGTATTATGTTGTGCCGTTTCTTTTGCGCTGCATATTCTTTTTGTTGGTAAATATTCGGCTCTTTATTCCACCATCTGGTTAGTTACTTTACAGATTGGCACGGTGGCAGTGCTTAGCGGGCTCAGTACTTTCTATTTTGAAGCCGGTGCAAATAACTTTGTGCCCGCTGTTTGGTCTGCCTTAATAATTACTGCTCTTTTTGCCACTTGTTTGGCTTTTTTTATACAAAATTATATGCAGCGTTTTACATCCCCCGGCCATACGGCCATCATTCTTGCCTCTGAACCGGTTTTTTCCGCCTTATTTTCTGTGTGGCTGCTGCAGGAGACCCTCACAGCTAAAACAATCTGGGGAGGATTATTTATTGTGGCAGGTATGCTGTGTGCGGAGATAAAATTGCCGGCATGGCAAAATCAATCCTTTTCAGCACAAAGTGAACAGGAATAATTTAACCCCCTGGCAGAATTTAGGCCAGGGGGTTGTGTTTTTGCTTGGTTAAAGTTTAGAGGATTTTACTTAAAAAAGCTTGTGTGCGCGGGTTTTGTGGGTTATAGAAAAGTTGCGCCGGTTTCCCTTCTTCCACAATTAACCCCTCATCCATAAAGAAAACACGATCGCCGACTTCGCGGGCAAATCCCATTTCATGGCTGACAATAACCATGGTCATACCTTCTAAGGCCAAATTTTTCATAACTTCCAGTACTTCTCCCACCATCTCCGGATCCAGAGCGGAAGTGGGCTCATCAAATAACATGATTTTAGGACGCATCGCCAAAGCGCGGGCAATGGCCACGCGCTGCTGCTGGCCGCCGGAAAGTTTTTCCGGATATTGATGTGCTTTATCTTCCAGGCCTACGCGCTGCAGAAGGGACATGGCCAAATCTTCCGCTTCCTTTTTACTTTGTTTGCGCACTTTCATGGGGGCTAAGGATACATTTTGCAAAGCAGTCATATGAGGGAAGAGGTTAAAGCGCTGAAAAACCATACCCACTTCTTGACGAACGGCATTAAGATCGGTTTTCGGATCAGTGATTGTAACGCCGTCAATTATTATCTCACCGCTGGTGGCAGTTTCCAATTGATTCAGGCAGCGTAGGAAGGTGCTTTTCCCGGAACCGGAAGGGCCAATGACTACCACAACTTCTTGCGGTTTAATGTGGCAGGAGATGCCACGGAGGACCTGTAAGTTGTTAAAATTCTTAACAAGATTATTCACCGTGATCATCTTTGGCAAACCTCCTCTCCAGGTAGGAAACAAGCTGGCTGATTGTTAGGGTCATAATTAGATAAAGCAGTGCCACGGTCAGCCATGTTTCTATGGGGCGGAAAGAGCGGGTCAGCATAATTCTGCCGGACTGCGTTAATTCCCGTAAGGCAATGACAGAAACTAAAGATGAATCTTTTAACATGGCGATAAACTCATTGCCCAGCGGCGGAATGCAGCGCTTAAACGCCTGCGGCAAAATAATGTAATACATTGCCTGGGCGTAGGTCATCCCCAGTGAACGGGCGGCTTCCATTTGCCCACGATCGATGGATTGAATGCCGGCCCGGAAAATCTCGGCGGTATAGGCACCGCTATTAATACACAAAGCAATGCTGCCTGAAATGTCAGGTGAAATAGAATTTGTGCCAAGTAAACGGGGGAGGCCGTAATGGACAAGAAAAATTTGTACCAGTAGCGGCGTACCACGTAAAAAGTCTACATATGCTCTTGCCAGCCAGACTAGAGGCTTAAAACGGGAAAGGCGCAAGAGACTGATAAATAAACCAATTATGGTGCCGGCAGTGACTGCAATGGATGTAAGTTGGACGGTCATCTTCATGCCCTGTAGGAGCATTGGTAAATATTTAGTTACTACTTCAATTCTAAAATCCATTTTTTCCCCCTTAATAAATAAAGAGTGGGTAATACAGGCGTATTACCCTTCTAGTATACAAAACATTTCTCTGTGGGCGTGAGCCTTGTTTACTATTTATTTAGGCTCTCAAAATACTTGGTAATGGCAAAATCACCGGTGGTGCCGTTTTGTACACCTACCGTTTTGCCTTGCAGATCTTCTAATTTGGTAATACCGGAACCCTTTTTAACCGCAATATATTGAGTAGATTCAAAATACCAGTCAGAGAAGGCAACGCTCTCTTGACGTTCTTCTGTGATGGTCATGGCGGCAATAATCAGATCGGAAGTTCCTCCTAAAAGTGAGGGAATAAGACCATCCCAGGCTGTATTCATGAGATTAATTTCAAAGCCCATTTCTGCGGCAATGGCTTTAATGAGATCGATGTCAAAGCCCTCAGGTTCTCCTTCATCGTTAAGGTATTCAAAGGGCGCATAGGTCATATCCGATGCAACATTATAGGTGACGCCTAATCTGTTATCACTTTCCTGCACTGTGAAGTCGGTACCGTCACCGAAATATTTATTAAAGATTTTATCATAAATGCCATTTTCCCTGATTTTATCTAGCCCTTCGTTTATTAATTCATGCAGGTCAGTATCTTCTTTGCGCATGGCTATACCGAAGTATTCTTTTTCAAAACTTTCATCGCCGAAATATTCCAGCTCTGCTGCGGGATTATTTTTAATGTACTCTAAAACTACCGGAGAATCAGCAACTACAGCATCAATATTGCCGTTTGCTAATTCAGTCAGAGCTGTAGGTATATCTTCATAGCGTCTTACCGGATCTTCTTCATCACCGCCTTGCCCACAACCAACAAGACCAATTACTAGCAGCAATGCCAGTATTGGTACCAGTATCTTTTTCATAATGAACCCCCCCTAAATTTTTGTTGACTTCTTTAATTCGCTAAAGTAAGCGGTATTCCTTCTTATCGACTAAACAAATAAAATTTTTCTAAAAACAAAAAAGACGACAATTCGTCCTTTACTTTTACAATCTAACTTAATTGTATTTTTTATGAGAGATGAAAATAACCAAGAGTTGTAACGCGATCATATTCAGTGGCAAAAACATCTGTAAGTTTTATGTCCAGCAAATGACAAAGGGCGGTAAGGTAAAAAAGATGGTTGCCCAGTTCTTCTTCCAAAATTTCACGGCAAACGGGGCACAGTTCCCCCTGCAGATGTGAATCCATATATTTTTTGTAATCCGCAAGATCTGCTTCAGACGGGCAGGATTGCTTTGTTGCCGAAACACTTATACAGCCACAATTTGTGACTGCTTTGGCAAAAGCCCTATTTACTCTGCTTGTTGATTCTTGAAATTTAGTTAAGCTATCTAAAATGCTGCGGTGGCGGATCAGCAGCTCAGAAACTTTGGTTTGAAATTGACTGACACTGTTTTTTTTCATGCCTTTAATCCCCTATCGATGTATACTTTTACTTAATTATACTGATTTTAACAATCCATTGTCAACAAACAGTGGCGGCATTGTGCACTTTTGCTGACCTAGCACCGTATAATACTATATACCGTCTTTGTTTCTGAAGAGGTGGATCTTAATAAGTATAAGGAGTGTTGCAGATGCCATTTACAATTTCAAGCATAAACCAGGGTAATGAGTTAGGTACAGCCAATGTAGAAATAACTGTTCCCGAAACGCCAATTTTTGCAGAAACAGATCTTATTCCCGGTGAATCTGTTGGTCCTGAAGATTTAGAAGTTTCAAATAACGGAACTGCTACTGCCCGTTATTATATTTTTGCTGATTGGAGGCCCGGCACCGGCACCAGTCCTGCAGGAGCGCAAATTTTAGCCGATCGCCTAAACATTCAAATAGAAGATGACGATCCTGATAACCCAACGGTTCTTTATACCGGACCCATTTCCGGTTTAATTGAGCAGCCGGATACAGGTCGGGAATTAGCAGCGCAAAGCAGTGAAACTTTGAAAATCACCGTTAGTTTGCCGAGTGAAGCTGGCAATCTAACCCAAAACCTTGCCATTGAAGTAGATTTAGTCTTTGTTGGTCAGCTTGTTGAACCACAACCCTAATTAATGAATAAGCCCAGTAAAATCTGGGCTTACATAGGCAGGTATCTTCCATGTCTTTCACATCGTCTAGTAGCAATAAAAACAATAAATTTAGAGTTGTTGTGAAAAAAGAGGAATTCATAATTACCATAGAGGAATGTGCAGTCTATACAATTGTGCAAAAAGTACCTCTGTTATTTCCTGTAATATATAAGGCAAAAAGACAAGCATTTCAACAGCCTTCCCGGACAAAAGCTAACCGTGTTGAATGTCTTGATGTTAAGCGGGTACTTGCTCATTGCTGCAAGCGCAGCAGAAACATGATGCAATTATTATTGGAGAGCCAGCCCAAAACAATCATTGACTGCAAAATTTTTAAAAGCACTTTGCAGAAAAAACATATCCCTCTACCTTATAAAAAATCGGCCCTGGCCATACTTGATTTTTATTATGATGTTGAGTTGATATATGAAGATTTTTGGGGAAATACACACACAATAAGGAGGGGTTCCGGTCCCCGCAGACAGCGAGTTGTGCTCAATACTCCTTTTGGTAATTTGAATGTTCAGCTACAGCTATCTTGTCTAAACTTGCAGCCTAATCCGGCCATTCTAGCGGAAAAAATTATTGACAACAAAAGTTAACTATGATATAATGCCAATTTATTTGACAATATTGGGGAATGTATGTTAAAATAGGTTATACGTTAACCTAGGAGGGCTGCCGATTTGTTTAAAATAGGAGATAAAGTTGTGTACCCCATGCATGGCGCCGGTATTATTGAAGCAATAGAAGAAAAAGAAATCCTGGGTGCGCGTAAAAAGTATTATGTTATGAGGATTCCCATAGGTGACATGAAAGTGATGATTCCTCTGGATAATGTGGAGCAGATTGGTTTAAGGCAGGTTATTGATGGTAATGAGGTGGAACGTGTTTTTTCTGTCTTAAGGTCCAAACACAGCAAAATGTCAACTAACTGGAATCGTCGTTATCGCGCAAACATGGAAAAGATCAAGAGCGGAGACATTTTTCAGGTTGCAGAGGTTGTACGCAATTTGATGTTTCGAGACAAAGAAAAAGGTCTCTCTACCGGTGAAAGAAAAATGCTGGACAGTGCAAAGCAAATTCTTATCTCTGAACTTGTTCTTGTACAAGACACCAGTAAAGAAGATATCGATGAAATAATTAACGGCTTCTTTGCGGACGTGTCATAATTATGGACATCATAAGCAATTATGATGTCTTTTTTGTCAATTGGCAAATAATATTAACCAAATTATTTTATTCGCAAAGAGACGGACTAAAAAAGCGAAGCGTCTTTTGCATATTTTGCAAAGCCGGGCGTAAGTAATAAATGACAGCGGCCGAAAATTTGAAGAAGTTTTGAAATTCCCGTGAACATTGTAGTAACTTTCTTGAATTTGGTAAAAGCTATACGTTATAATAAATAATAATACTAAGGATGCAAACGATACAACAATAGAGGGAGGTGTGGATGAAGATAAATGAAAAATCTAATGCAGCAAATAATTCGCTTTCTGATTATGATTATCGGTTTTACCCTTGGTTATCAATTAGTCAGTTTTAGTTTTTCAACAATTGCTGCCTTTGCCGGTGTAGAAGCAACTCCGATGACCAATATCGGCGCTTCTATTTTCGGTGGAGTTGTTTTTGCACTTATAACATATATTATCAGTCCTTGGTTATCCAATCTGGCAACTACAATTAATAGTTGGGTAGAAACGGCACTGAAATCTATCCCCACGCAGGATATTGCCGTTGGCGTAACCGGACTCGTAGTGGGATTATTAATTGGTTATTTATTAAGTTTGGCTTTATCTCGTATTCCTTTTGTTGGTAATTATTTATCCGTTATTGTGACTTTATTTACAGGTTATTTTGGTATGAGCCTAATGTTAAACCGTAAAGAAGAAATGACTTTTTTGACAAATCTGTTTACGCGCCAGCGAACTGATAAAAGTAATTTTCGCAATGCAAAAATCCTTGATACCAGTGTGATTATAGATGGCCGTATTGTTGATATTGCCGGTACCGGTTTTATTGAGGGTACCATTATTGTTCCCGGCTTTGTTTTGGAAGAGCTGCAGCATATCGCTGATTCATCAGACACTTTAAAGCGCAATCGCGGCCGCCGTGGTTTAGATATTCTCAATAAAATACAAAAGGAATCGCAGGTACCTGTCCAGATTGTAGAACAGGATTTTGATGATATTCCTGAGGTGGACAGCAAGTTAATAAAACTGGCAAAGAACATGAAAGGTAAAATTATTACTAATGACTATAATTTAAACAAAGTTTGTGAGCTGCAGGGGGTTCCGGTCCTCAATATTAATGAGCTTGCCAATTCAGTTAAACCTGTTGTGCTTCCGGGTGAAGAAATGGTGGCACAGATCGTAAAAGATGGTAAGGAAGCAGGGCAAGGCATTGCCTATCTTGATGACGGAACAATGATTGTTGTGGAGGGCGGCCGGCGTTTTATTGGTAATACCATAGATGTTGTCGTTACTAGTGTCTTGCAAACGGCGGCCGGGCGTATGATTTTTGCTAAGCCTAAAACGTCAGAGAAAATGTCAGGAGTAAGATAATGAGTGTAGCTGTAATTATTGCTGCGGCCGGTCAGGGACGACGTATGAAAAGTGCCATCAATAAGCAGTACTTAAATTTATCTGGGCGTCCTGTTATTGCTCATACATTGTCTGCCTGCATTGCAGCAGATTGTTTTACACAAATTATCGTGGTGGTTGCTCCCGGCGAGGAAGAAATTTTTCGCCGGGATGTTGTTTTTCCTTGGTTTCCTGCAAGAAAATTTTTTCTTGTTCCTGGTGGAAAAGAAAGGCAGGATTCGGTACGTGAAGGTTTGGCAGTGCTGGCAAATAATATTGAATATGTATGTATTCATGATGGAGCACGCCCCCTGGTGCAGCCCTCCTTATTTCGGCGCTGCCTGACTGTGGCGCGAGAAAAAGGGGGAGCCATTGCAGCGGTAGCGGTGAAAGATACTATTAAAATGGCAAATCCGCAGGGAGAAGTGATTAAAACGCTGCCTCGACATAAGCTGTGGGCAGTACAAACACCGCAGATTTTTCGGCGTGATTGGTTGGAATTGGCATATCGGCGTGCTTATCAGGAGGGAATTCAGGCCACCGATGATGCTGCTTTATTGGAAGCTGCCGGCTATCCTATACAGATAGTTTCAGCCGATTATGAAAATATTAAAATTACCACCCCTGAGGATTTATTATTGGCGGAGGCTATTTTAAGGAGGCGTCAGGATGAGAATCGGCATAGGTTATGATGTGCACCGGCTGGTGGAAGATCGTTTGCTAATTCTCGGCGGCGTTACAATTCCCTTTGCCTTGGGGTTGCTTGGCCACTCAGATGCTGATGTGCTAACACATGCCATTACGGATGCCATGCTGGGAGCCTTAGCTCTGGGGGATTTAGGCAAACATTTTCCAGACAGTGATCCCGCTTATAAAAATATTTCCAGTTTAAAGCTGCTGGCGCATACTGCACAACTTTGCCGGCAAAAGGGTTACAAAGTAGCCAACATTGATGCTGTAATTATTGCAGAGCAGCCCAAATTGGCTCCGTATATAATGCAGATGCGCCAAAATATTGCGCAGGCCGTTGGCGTGGCAGTTGACTGCATTGGCATTAAAGCTACCACCACCGAAGGGCTGGGTTTTTGCGGTACCGGCCAGGGTATGGCAGCCAAGGCCGTTGCCCTTTTAACAACAACAAAAGCGTGACAGGGGACGGTTCCTTGTCACGCTTTTGTTTAGGTGATGGTGTGACAGAGAACGGTCCCCTGTTACAGGTGAATCTGCTCGAGATCGGCAAGCCAGACGGTGGCTTCGCTGTCACTGGGAGCGCACCAGCCACCGCGAGGTGAAAGGGAAAGATCGGGAAAGATTTGCGGTCCGTTGGGCAGGGCGGAGCGCTTAAACTGGCTGGCAGCAAAGAAGCGTTTTAGGAAAACGGAAAGCCAATGTTTTATTTCCTCCAATGTATATTTGTTGCGCCAGGCATGGTAGGCAAGAAAAGCCACTTTACTGGGGCGAAAACCATAGCGAATAATATAATAAAGATTAAAGTCCTGTAATTCATATGGGCCGACAAAGTCCTCCGTACGCTGCACAGGCTCGCTGCTTTGATTTTGACCGGGAATTAATTCAGGGCTGATTTCCGTATCAATAATATCGTTTAAAACCGCTTTTGTATTTTCGTCAAATTGCTGTGCCTGCCAGTGAATTAGATGCCGTATGAGTGTTTTTGGCACGCCTGCATTAACATTGTAATGGGACATATGGTCTCCCACACCATAAGTGGTCCACCCCAAGGCCAATTCGCTTAAATCACCGGTGCCTAAAACCAAGCCATGGTGGAGATTGGCTAAACGAAAAAGAATTGAAGTGCGCTGGCCGGCCTGGACATTTTCATAAGTAGTATCATAATCCTGTTTGCCGCAGGCAGCAGGGTGACCAATATCAGACAGCATTTGTTGGCTGCTTACTTTAATATCGATTTCTTCTCCATAAACTCCAAGGGCCTGGATTAAGCGCCGGGCATTATTTTTGGTGCGGCTGGAGGTGGCAAATCCAGGCATGGTATAAGCACGGATTTGTTTTCGGTCGTGTCCCAGTTTATCTAGTGCTTGGACTGCCACCAGCAGTGCTAGGGTGGAGTCCAAGCCGCCTGAAAGACCGATAATAATATTTTTTAATTTAGTAAACTGCATCCTTTTAATGAGACTGAATACTTGTATGTTAAAAGCTTCGGCACAAAGTTTTTCCAACTCTTCTTTTTTTTGCGGTAAAAAAGGATAAGGGTTATACTGACGTGTTAAAGTCAGTTTCTTTTCTGGTAGGTTTATTTTAAAGGTAATGTTACGGAATTCCATTCTATTGGTATGTAAATATTTATTTTCGCTAAAAGCTTGCTGCCGGAGGCGTTCTTGTGCCAAACTTTCCAGATCAATTTCTGTAAAAATCAAGCGGGAATCGACGGCAAAGCGCTCTGCTTCTGCCAGCAGCTTGCCATTTTCATAAATAAGAGCATGCCCATCCCAAGCTGTATCCGTGGTGGATTCCCCATATCCGGCGGAAGTATAAAGTAAGGCAGCCAGACTGCGTGCCGAATGGGCGGAAAGTAAAGCGTGACGCTGGTTTGCTTTACTAATCATCGCACTGGATGCTGACGGATTGAGAATTATTGTGGCTCCAGCGAGGGCTGCATAGGCGGAAGAGGGAATGGGAAGAGCGAAATTATCGCCAATTTCTACAGTAAAAATAAAATGCGGTATATTTTCTACTTGAAATAACAGATCTGAACCAAAAGGAATTTCCTGCTGTCCGGCATAGGTAATTGTTTGCTTCCTAGCCGTATAGGCAGGGCTAAATTGCCTGCGAGAATAATCCTGACGGTTGCTAAGGTATGTTTTGGGGACAATTCCTAAAATTTTCCCCCGGTGTAATATTAGGGCACAGTTATAGAGGCAGGAGGAGATCATGACGGGGGCGCCTACCACCAGGACGGTGTTAAGATTCCTGGTTTCCTGCAGGAGCCTGTTTAATTCTTTTTCTGTGCTTTCCAGCAATGCTTGCTGCCAAAATAAATCTTCATTGGTGTAGGCGGAAAGACAAAGTTCGGGAAATAACAACAGCGCACAATGCTCTAAAGCAGCCTGTTCTGCCAGCTTTAAAATCTGTGCCGCATTAAAAGCAGGATCGGCAACACGGAGCTGCGGTATGGCAGCTGCTGCTTTAATAAAACCATGCCTGTAAAGATTCAAAAAATTATGCATGATCTAACCCCCTGTCGTTTTTCTCCAAATTTATCCTTATTTATTATACCACAATTAACAATAACCATGGCAATTTGTTGTTTCTCCCATTATTAGGTGGTATAATAGGGAAAGGTTTGCACTAGGAGGGTTTTAAGGTGGAAAAAGTAAAAGTTCGTTTTGCCCCCAGTCCGACGGGGCCTTTACATATCGGTGGTGCTCGTTCGGCACTGTTTAACTGGCTTTTTGCCAGGCATCATAACGGCATCATGGTGGTAAGGATTGAAGATACAGACTTGGATCGCTCAACACGGGAGTATGAAGAACTCATCCTTGATTCTTTGCGTTGGCTGGGAATAGATTGGGATGAAGGGGTAGGAGTTGGCGGACCTAACGGTCCTTACCGCCAGCAGGAGCGTTTGTCGCTCTATCGGCCCTTTACAGAGCGCTTACTGGCCTCGGGACAGGCCTATGAATGTTTTTGTACCGAGGAAGAATTGGAGGCCGAGCGGCAGAGGCTTATTGCCCAAGGTAAGACTCCCCGCTATTTAGGACGCTGCCGTGACCTTTCTCCTCAGGAAAAGGAAGCAATGCGTGCTCAAGGCAGAAAACCGGCTATTCGTTTTCGTGTGCCTGAAGGAAAACTTTTAGTTGTTGATGATTTGGTACGCGGACGGGTAGAATTTGAAAGTGATGATATTGGTGATTTTATTATTGTCAAGTCTGACGGATACCCTACTTATAATTATGCCGTGGTGCTTGATGATGCTTTAATGGGAATTACCCATATTCTGCGGGGTGAAGAGCACCTTTCCAATACGCCCCGCCAACTGCTAATATATGAAGCCCTAGATTTCAAGCCGCCGCAATTTGCTCATATTTCCCTTATTTTAGGGGAGGACCGTTCTAAGATGAGTAAACGTCATGGTGCCACTTCTGTGGTGCAGTACCGTGAAGAAGGTTATTTGCCTGAGGCATTGGTGAATTTCCTGGCACTTTTAGGCTGGTCTCCCGAAGGTGAGGAAGAAATTTTCACCAGAGAGGAATTGATTCAGCTCTTTTCGTTGGAGCGGGTGTCTAAAAGTCCAGCCGTTTTTAATCTGGAAAAGTTAAAATGGATGAATGCCCATTATATAAAAGAATTGCCTGTGGCTGAACTAACGAAACTTTGTTTGTTGCATCTGCAAAAAGCCGGTCTTATCGGGACGGATTTAACTGCAGAGCAAATGTCTTGGTTGGAGCAGGTAGTGGACACCGTGATGGGAAAACTGGAATATTTAGCCCAGATTCCGGATCTTGTGAAAGTCTTTTTTGGTGAAACGGTGGAATTGGCTGAAGAAGATGCGGCGGCAAAGGAAGTTCTGGCCTTAGAAACTTCATCTGCCGTATTGCAGGCCTTCTTAAAGAAAGCTCAAGAAGCTTCTGCCTGGGATGAGCCGCAAATTCGTCAAATATTAAAGGAAATTGGTAAGGAAATAGGGGTAAAAGGCAAAGCCCTTTATATGACTGTGAGGGTTGCTGTTTCCGGCCAGTCCCATGGCCCCGATTTAAATTCCCTTTTGACACTGCTAGGACCCAAAGTGGTAATTAAGCGTATTAATTATACCCTCAACAATTTACTTCTTGATTGACACAAATTACAGCTATTTTTATAATATACAATAACTAAATATTTAACAGGTAATGAAGGGGAAGAGTAGGGTTGTATTAAGCCGCCAGAGAGAAGCTTCCGCGGCTGGAAGAAGCTTTCGGCTAAAGCAGCCTGAAGTGCGCTCCGGAGCTGATCTGCTGAAAAATGAGTAGGCAGATACGGGTACAGCCGTTAAACTGGAAGAGTGGGGCAGCAGCCCAAACAGGGTGGAACCGCGGGTGAACCGTCTCTGAGGAGATGGTTTATTTTTTTCTTTAAAAAACTACAATAACTATGAGTTGCAAGGAAGGATGACAGCATGCTGCGCCTAAAAAAAGATGTGAAGGCCATTTTCGAGAGAGACCCTGCAGCAAAAAGTATTTTGGAAGTTCTTTTATGTTATCCGGGACTGCATGCATTATGGTTTCATCGTCTTGCCCACCGGCTGCATCGATGGGGGCTTGTTTTACTTCCCCGACTTATTTCCCAGTTGAGTCGCTTTTTGACCGGAATAGAGATTCATCCCGGTGCTAAAATTGGGGAAGGCTTCTTTATCGATCATGGAATGGGTGTGGTGATTGGCGAAACTACGGAAATCGGTGACAATGTTACTATTTATCAGGGTGTGACTTTGGGTGGAACGGGCAAGGAAAAAGGAAAACGCCATCCCACCATTGGTAATAATGTTGTAATTGGAACGGGAGCAAAAATATTAGGTCCCATCAAAATAGGTGATAATGTAAAAATCGGTGCCGGTTCAGTTGTTTTGCGAGATGTGCCTTCCAATACTACCGTGGTCGGTGTGCCGGGGCGGGTTGTGGTGTACGAAGGCGAACGCGTTCCGTCCATTGATTTGCATCATGAGAAACTGCCTGACCCGGTGGCGGAAGCGTTGCAGCGTTTGCAGAGCCAGATAGATGATTTGCGTTCTCAGCAGGAAAAAATTTTAAAGGGAGGTCAAGATGATTGACAATTCGCGTTTTTAATACCAGGACTCACCAAAAGGAGGACTTTATTCCCATTAATGGTAAGAAGGTGGGCATTTATGTCTGCGGGCCAACAGTTTATGATTATTTCCACATTGGCAACGCGCGAATTTTCATTGTTTTTGACGTAATTCGGCGGTATCTAGAGTGGCGCGGTTATGATGTTACTTTTGTGCAGAATTTTACCGATATTGATGATAAAATGATTAATAGAGCAAAAGAACTGGGTATTACAGTGGCAGAACTGGCGGAACGCAATATTGCTGCTTATTTTGAGGATGCTGAAGCTCTAGGGATTAAACCGGCAGATGTTCACCCTAGAGCTACCGAACATATTCCCGAAATTATTGCCCTGATTAGCAACTTAATAGAAAAAGGGCTGGCCTATAATGTTGATGGAGATGTTTATTTTCATACACCTGCCTTCCCACCCTACGGCGAGTTATCGCAGCAATCTCTGGAGGATTTAGTGGCGGGGGCACGGGTGGAAATTGATGAACGTAAAAAACATCCCCTTGATTTTGCCTTGTGGAAAAAACAAAAGCCGGGCGAGCCGGCTTGGGAAAGCCCTTGGGGTCCGGGAAGGCCCGGTTGGCATATTGAATGTTCTGCCATGTCTATGAAATATTTAGGTGAAACTTTTGATATTCATGCCGGTGGACCCGATCTTATTTTTCCCCATCATGAAAATGAAAAGGCCCAAAGTGAAGGGGCCACAGGTAAGCCCTTTGCTAAATATTGGCTGCACGCCGGCTATTTAAACATCAACAAACAAAAAATGTCTAAATCTTTGGGGAATTTTATGACGGTACGTGATTTGCGTGTCACTGTTGATCCCGCTGCCATTCGCTTTTTTATGCTGTCTGCCCATTATCGTAATCCCATAAACTACAGCACGGAACTGCTGCAGCAAGCAGCAAGCGGGCTGGAACGTTTAAATAATGTTGTTTATAATTTACGAGATCTGCTTAATAAACTGCCGCAGCAGGAAGGAATTACAGAGGCAGCGGCAGCTAAACTGGAGAGCTTGGCTGATTTTCGCAAGCGTTTTATTGCTGCCATGGATGATGATTTTAACACGGCTGATGCACTGGCAGTGCTGTTTGAATTGGCTCGGGAAACAAATACTTATCTTAATCAGCCGGAGCCGGCAAGAATTGTGGTGGAAAAAACGCTGGAATTCTTTCTGGAAACAGGCGAAATTTTAGGCTTTTTTACAGAACAAGCCGGCCAAACTGAAGAGGATTTAGATGCTAAAATAAATGAGATGATAGCGCGCCGCCAGGCTGCACGTGAGGCCAAGGATTGGCAGACGGCCGATGCCATTCGTGATCAGCTGTTGGAAATGGGCATTATACTTGAGGATACGCCACTGGGTGTGCGTTGGCGGAGAAAATGATAGAAAAAGACTGGTCACCTTTAATGCTGGCTTATATTGGTGATGCCGTTTATGAGCTTTATGTACGCCAAAAAATTTGTCTGCGGCAGCAATTACCGGTGCGGCAACTGCATAAGAAAGTAATAAGTTATGTGCGTGCTGAGGGACAGGAGGCAGCCTTGCGCTTGCTTGAACCGCATTTAACGGAGAAAGAGGCCGAGGTGGTGCGCCGAGGCCGCAATACAAAAAGTCGTGTGCCAAAAAATACGGGGATATCTGTATATCGCCGTGCCACAGGCTTCGAAACATTATTAGGCTGGTTGTATTTAACGGGGCAGACAAAACGAATTGAAGAGCTGCTTGCTTTAATTAAAGTTGGGGAGGAAGAGAAAGAATGAAAGTTACTTTATTGGCTCACACACCGGAACCGGAAAAAATCGTGGCTGCTGCGGCCAGGCTATGTTATTCACCCGATGGTGCCGATGTGCTGCTGGACAACTTAACGAAAGAAAAGACAGCCAAATTTTTGCACAAACTAGTGGAGATGGGACATTTATCTCCCATTGAACATGTTACCTTTACTTTTGCCGTCGAAGGTGTCAGCAGAGCTTTGTCACATCAGATGGTACGCCATCGCATTGGCTCTTATTCACAGAAATCACAACGTTATGTTAGCGAAGATGCCTTTGAGTACATTATTCCGCCGTCAATTGCTGAAAATAAAGAGGCCAAGAAAATTTTTACGGAACAAATGGAAAAAATTCGCCAAGCTTATCAAGAATTGCGGCAAATAGTGCACCAGGAAGATGCACGTTATGTTTTGCCTAATGCTTGTGAAACAAAATTTGTTTTCACCATGAATGCACGCAGTTTGTATAATTTTTTCAAATTGCGCTGCTGTAACCGTGCACAGTGGGAGATTCGTGCTTTAGCGGAAGCGGTATATAAAGAAGTAAAAAAAGTGGCGCCAACGCTTTTTGCATCGGCCGGTCCCGCTTGTGTCAGTGAAGGGGCTTGTCCGGAAGGAGAAATGACATGTGGGCAAATCGCGGAGGTGCGGGAAAAATATCGTAAGCTGTGAGGTGTCCCATGGAGGGAAAAAGGATACTGACAGGGCGGCGCCCAGTCTTAGAGGCTCTGAGAGCCGGAACAAAAATAGAAAGTATTTTTGTACAGAAAGGCTCTCGCGGTGAAGTTATAACGGAAATTCTAACTGCTGCGCAAAAAAAAGCAATCCCTGTAGAGTACTGCGAGAAGAGCTTTTTTACTAGTAAAGCCGGCAAAAGTAATCATCAGGGTGTAATGGCGATAGCGCCTCCTTTTGTGTACACTCCCTTTGAACAGCTGCTAGCAGGGCGTGCTGGCGAAGCCCCGTTTATAGTCATTCTGGATCATCTTCAGGATCCTCATAATTTAGGGGCTTTGGTCCGTACCGCCTACGCAGCAGGTTGCCACGGTTTGGTAATTCCCCAACGTCGTGCCGCGCAGATGACAGAGGCGGCCATCCGAACTGCTGCCGGTGCCGCAGAATATTTGCCTATCAGCAGAGTGGTTAATATTGCGCGTTGTCTGGAAGAATGTAAAAAGGTCGGCTTCTGGGTCTATGGTGCTGACATGCAGGGAGAATGCCTGTATACAGCAGTTGATTACAAAGGCCCTGTAGCTTTGGTAATCGGCAGTGAAGGAGCGGGGCTAAGTCGCATCGTCAAAGAAAAATGTGATTTCCTTGTTCGTTTGCCAATGCAGGGTAAAGTGGCTTCACTTAATGCTTCTGTGGCCGGGGCCTTGCTGATCTATGAAGTATACAGGCAGCGTGCCGGCTTTTAGCAAATGCTGGTGGTTTGTTTGCAGGAGATTGGTACAGGCTGTCGATAACCCTTGACGCTTTCCATAGCATTACGTTATAATATCGTTGTGAGTTTTTCTCATTATGTTTCCAGGTTGCGGGATATCTTCAATAATCGTGGAGGCGATATAGTTGGGTGTAACGGCGCAGGAAGTCCGTGGTCTGGCTGATGTCTATCATAAGTATGACGTGCAAACAGATGAAGAAGTAGCTCTACAGGCAAAAGAAGGTTGCGAAATCGCATTAGAGTACCTAATTAATAAGTATAAAAATTTTGTCAAGGCCAAGGCCAGGTCTTATTTTCTAATCGGCGCTGATCGAGAAGATATCATTCAAGAAGGCATGATTGGGCTTTATAAGGCTATTCGTGATTTTAAAGAGGACAAACTATCCTCCTTTAGGGCTTTTGCCGAACTATGTATTACACGTCAAATTATTACAGCAATTAAAACAGCAACACGACAAAAGCATATTCCTCTAAATTCCTATATATCTCTTAATAAACCTATCTATGATGAGGATTCTGACAGAACTCTACTGGATATTTTGTCGGGGGCGAAAATCACAGACCCGGAAGAATTAATGATCAACAGAGAAGAATATAATAATATTGAAGTTAAAATGGGTGAAATCCTCAGCGATTTGGAATGGAAAGTTTTAATGTATTATCTTGAAGGCAAATCATACCAGGAAATTGCAGCAGAGTTAAATCGTCATGTTAAATCCATAGATAATGCTTTGCAGCGTGTGAAAAGAAAATTGGAACGCTATCTGGAAGTTCGTGAGTAATAAAGAGAGAAAACGCATGCTAAACGGAGGGTATACCCTCCGTTTTATAGCAGTTATATCTAGTTCTTTGTTTCTCGAGGTTAAAAATGGTTGCAGGATGTTGGTTGACATGATTATATAAGTATTGTATAATCAAAGGGCTGGAATTGGGTTGATGACGCGGGTGTAGCTCAATGGTAGAGCTCCAGCTTCCCAAGCTGGCTGCGTGGGTTCGATTCCCATCACCCGCTCCAGATGAGAAATGTCGCGGGGTGGAGCAGCTGGTAGCTCGTCGGGCTCATAACCCGGAGGTCACAGGTTCAAATCCTGTCCCCGCAACCAATTTTATAAATTGCTCACGTAGCTCAGTAGGTAGAGCGCATCCTTGGTAAGGATGAGGTCACCGGTTCAATCCCGGTCGTGAGCTCCATAATGGCGGCGTAGCTCAGGTGGTAGAGCAGGCGGTTCATACCCGCCGCGTCAGGGGTTCGAATCCCTTCGCCGCCACCAACTTGTACATAATTCTTGGACATGCCTTCCGGGCTTGGCCAAGTATATTTTTTTACCTATTTAAGCTGGCAGAATCTACAAGTTTAGGAGGTTATAGTATGGCAAAGCAAAAGTTTGAAAGAACTAAGCCCCACGTTAATATTGGTACTATTGGTCACGTT
>JAAZIQ010000033.1 GCA_012800795.1 Bacillota bacterium | reverse complement strand
TATATTTACCTTGCCGCTTTCGGTAGCTGTAATTTCCTTTTCTTCACCAAGATAGGGTACTACAATGCGGCGTCCATCAAATAGCGGTTCGGCCAAATTTAAGGCGTGCTTATCAGCTTCCGCTTAAACACCTCCTGCTGCTTCCAGAGCCATAAATACCCTGGCACCTTCCGGCAAGGTATAAACACCTGGGTTTTTGACAGCCCCGGCCACATGGACAATGATTTCTTTTTTAGTTTGCTCTTCTTTAGCCTCCGTTTCTTCCGGCGGCAATATTTCCAGGGCCGTTGGCCGAGCTGTCAACAAAAAACGCATTACCAAACCTAGAATTAATAACGCAGCCAAAATAATTGCCCCCAGCTGCTCACGCCTTGTCATCTGCAGCATAATAAACAGCCTCCCGGCAAGAGAAAAGTTACTGTTTGTTTAAGTGGTTTTCGCTGTTAAACCACCCTTCTCCTGCCAGGAGGCTTACTTTTTTTGACATTATTTCCAAGGAAATGTCAACGGACGACGATATTAATAAGTTTATTAGGCACCGCAATAACTTTAATTATTTCCTTATCGGCAACAAGGTCTGCTATTTTTTTGTCCGCTAAGGCTATCTGCTCCATTGTCTTTGCATCTGCATCAGTAGGAATTGTCAGGCGGCTCCGTACTTTGCCGTTAATCTGGACAGCAATTTCCACTTCCGCTACCCGCAAAGCAGTCGGATCATATTCCGGCCAGGACTGCAAGTGGACGCTTTCTTTATGACCCAAACGTTGCCACAGTTCTTCCGCCAGATGAGGAGCAAAGGGCGCCAACATCAGCACAATTGTTTCGAGGGCTTCAGCCATGATTTCCTTATTTATTGCATCCTTCTTTTCATTGGTGTAATTGTAAGCAGCATTTACGGCTTCCATAATTGCTGAGATGGCCGTATTAAAATTATGGCGTTCCTCAATATCTTCCGTTACCTTTTTCAAGCTCGCATGCACTGCATGGCGCAGAGTTTGATCAGCGTCATCTGCCGCCTGTCCGGTTGGATGTGCCAGCTCATCAGCATAATGATCAACAAGCCGCCATACACGTTTCAGGAAACGGTAACAACCTTCAACACCGCGGTCGCTCCAATCTAAATCCTTTTCCGGCGGAGCGGCAAATAATATAAATAGTCGTCCCGTATCTGCTCCATACTTTTCTATAATTTCATCAGGACTGACGACATTACCTTTGGATTTAGACATTTTAGCCCCGTCTTTATTGACCATACCCTGAGCCAGGAGCCTCTTGAACGGCTCAACCGCTGCCGTATAGCCGGCATCATGCAAAACCTTTGTAAAGAAGCGTGAATATAAAAGGTGTAAAATGGCATGTTCAATGCCACCGATATACTGATCTACCGGAACCCATGCATCTGCCTTTTCTTTAGAGAAGGGCAGCCGGTCATTATGGGGATCGGTATAGCGAAAATAATACCAGGAAGAACAGAAGAAGGTATCCATTGTATCTGTCTCCCGATGTGCTTTACCGCCACAGTTAGGACAGCTCGTCAGATAAAATTCCTGATGTTCTTTTAGAGGAGACTGTCCACCCTCTTTGAGCACCACATCGTCGGGCAGCATTACAGGCAGATCTTCTTCCGGCACAGGAACCGTTCCACAACGATCACAATAGATAATAGGAATAGGTGCACCCCAGTAACGCTGTCGGGAAATCAGCCAGTCGCGTAGGCGATAGGTAACTTTCGGCTCACCCCAACCATTTTTCTGTAAATAGGCAGTAATTTCTTTTTGCGCTTTACTGCTCGGATATCCATTAAACTTACCTGAATTAATTAAAATACCTTCGTCAACATATGCTTCTGATAAATTTTCCGCTTCAAGTTCCTTTCCTTCCGGTGTAACCACCACACGCATAGGTAAATTATATTTGTGAGCAAACTCGAAATCACGCTGGTCATGGGCAGGCACTCCCATTACCGCACCCGTACCGTAGCCCATGAGCACATAGTTACCGACCAAAATTGGAACTTCTTCACCGCTAGCCGGATTAATACAGTAAGCCCCGGTAAAGACACCCTCTTTTTCCGTCTCAGTGGAAGTACGGACAATTTCGCTTAATTTACGTGTTTTTTCTACAAAAGCCTTCACTTCTGCTTCATGTTCTGTCCCAGCCACAAGAGTCTCCACCAACGGATGTTCTGCCGCCAACACAAGATATGTTACACCAAATAATGTATCCGGCCTGGTGGTAAAAACAGTTATTTTAGTATCTAATCCTTTAACAGGAAAATGAATTTCAGCACCTTCACTTCTGCCAATCCAATTCTCCTGCATAACGCGTACTCTTTCCGGCCAGCCGGAAAGCAGTTTCAAATCATTAAGAAGCCGCTCGGCATAGTCTGTAATACGTAAAAACCACTGTTCTAAATCTTTGGTTGTTACCTCCGTACCACAACGCCAGCAGCCGCCATCTTCGACCTGCTCATTGGCTAAAACGGTATTACAACTGGGACACCAATTGACAGCAGCCTTCTTTTTATACGCCAGACCGCGCTTATAAAATAACAAGAAAAGCCACTGCGTCCATTTGTAATAATCAGGAGCACAGGTAGTTACTTCCCGCTCCCAGTCATAACTAATGCCCAAAGCTTTCTGCTGTTTTTTCATGGCTTCAATATTTGCATAAGTCCACTGGGCTGGATGCACTTTATTTTTAATTGCTGCATTTTCTGCCGGCAAGCCAAAAGCATCCCAGCCCATGGGGTGCAGGACACTAAAGCCACGCATGCGCAAAAAGCGGGCCAAGACATCACCAATGGAGTAAACGCGCATATGTCCCATATGTAAGCGCCCGGAAGGATACGGAAACATTTCTAAGACATAAAATTTTTTTTGGGCTTTCTCATCTGTCCGATAAAAATTATTTTCTTCCCAATACTTTTGCCATTTGGGTTCAATTATGCTTGGATTGTAATCAGCCACTGTCTGTCCTGCCTCCCATTACTAAATTCTACAAGAATACCTGTCCACAAAGGCTTTCTTCCTATTATATACATTTTAAACAAGTGAATGCAAGAGATAGGCCGACGGAAGATAGTGTCAACCCACTGTAGGGAAAAAATAATTTCACCAATCCTGAAAGGACGCCCACTTGAAATCACATTTATTCCACGGTGTTACGGTGTTGTTGACAAC
>JAAZIQ010000032.1 GCA_012800795.1 Bacillota bacterium | reverse complement strand
AGTGGGCGTCCTTTCAGGATTGGTGAAATTATTTTTTCCCTACAGTGGGTTGACACAATCAATAAAAGATTTAATATTGACAGAAAATGTAGAATCTGATAATCTAAAAGTGAACTGAATATCTCGTATAAATTCAGGAATATGGCCTGAAAGTTTCTACCAGATAACCGTAAATTATCTGACTACGGAGGAAAGTGCGCCTAGGGTTCCGTCGTAATTGCGAGCAGGTCCAAGTGGCGCAGGCACTATGTGCTACACCGAAGGGACAAAAGCCCAGATGGGTAGGTTTCTCTCCAAGAACCTGCCTGTCCGGGTTTATTAGTTTTGTTGGGGTATTATATAGCTAAAAGAATACTACCAAAGCTGTCTGTTGGACCCTGCAGCAAGTATTGAAAAATTGGAGGTGAGGCATGTCGGTAACCGTTTTTTAGTAGTCGTAAATCTTAAAAGAAACTAAGGAGGTTCTTAGGTTGGAAAAGTTCTTTAAACTGAAAGAACATAACACTAATGTGAAAACTGAGATTGTAGCCGGACTTACTACTTTTATGACTATGGCTTATATCATTTTTGTTAATCCTGATATGCTTAGTACTACCGGCATGGATAAAGGGGCATTAGTTACCGCCACCATCATTTCAGCCGGTGTTACCACCATTTTAATGGGGCTTGTTACTAATTTACCCTATGCGCTGGCTTCAGGCATGGGACTTAATGCATTTTTTGCTTTCACTGTGGCTCCTCAATATGGTTGGGAAGCTGCTTTAGGTGCTGTTTTTATTTCCGGTATAGTTTTTTTCCTCTGTGGAGTATTAGGAATTATTGATCAAATTGATAAGGCAATTCCTACCAGCCTGAAGCGTGCCGTAGCTGCCGGCATTGGTCTTTTTATTACTCTCATTGGTTTAGTTAATGCCGGCATTATTGTTGGTGATCCTGCCACCGTTGTTGCTCTGGGTAACTTAAAAGAGCCAAATGCTGTCATTGCGTTGGCAGGCCTGCTGATTACCGCCCTTTTAATGGCTCGGAGAGTAAAGGGGGCCATTTTGATTGGCATTATTATTACAACCGTGCTTGGCATGTTTAATGGTGTGACTCAAGTTCCGCAGTCTTTGGGCGATTTAGTAGGTGCGCCGGCCAGCTTATCTCCCCTTTTTTTCAAAATGGATTTAGCTGGCGCCTTAAAACTGGGCTTTATGGTGATTTTCTCTTTGGTCTTTGTTGATATGTTTGATACTTTGGGTACTTTAATGGGTACCAGCGCCCGGGCAGGCTTTCTGGATAAAGACGGACGGCTGCCTAAAATGAGGGAAGCCATGATTGTAGATGCCATTGGTACCATGTTAGGGGCAGTTTTTGGGACAAGCACCATTACTACTTATGTAGAATCCTCGGCCGGTATTTCCGAAGGGGGCAAAACCGGCTTAACTGCCGTGACTACGGGTACTCTCTTCTTATTGGCACTTTTCTTTACGCCTTTGGCTTTACTGGTACCGGGAGCGGCAACGGCACCTGCCTTGGTAATTGTTGGTGTTTTAATGATGGGTGCTGTTACCGATATTGATTTTGATGATTTTACCGAAGCTTTTCCCGCCTTTTTAACCATCGCTGTGATGCCCTTTAGCTACTCCATTGCTACTGGAATTTCAGCCGGCTTTATTGCTTACCCGCTGGTGAAAATTGCTGCCGGCCGTGCTAAAGAGGTACACTGGTTTAGCTACATTCTTTCCGTTATTTCATTGGCACATTTTGTTCTTTAGAACAACATACAGGGGTCGTAAATATACGGCCCCTGTATCTTTCACAGCAATATTGAGCTATTCTATTATGTTAGTTTTATGTTAGTTTATGGTAAACTAATTTTAATAGTAGCTTTTTTAGGAGGTAAGAAACAATGCCTGAGGCAGCTTCAGTAGGGATTATTATGGGTAGTGACTCCGATTTACCGGTAATGGCTTCAGCGGCAGAAGTTTTGGAGGAATTTGGCGTAACCTATGAATTAACAATCATGTCTGCACACCGGACTCCGGCCTTGGTGGAGGAGTTTGCCCGGACAGCTGCTGCGCGCGGTATGCGTGTGATAATTGCCGGCGCAGGCGGGGCTGCCCATTTGGCTGGTGTAGTGGCTGCTTATACTAGCTTACCGGTAATTGGCGTTCCCATTTTAACGAAAACTTTAGCCGGTGCAGATTCCTTGTATTCTATGGTGCAAATGCCTGCCGGTGTTCCCGTGGCCACAGTAGCAATTAACGGTGCCAAAAATGCCGGGCTGTTGGCTGTGCAAATTTTGGCTACGGCAGATGAGGCGCTACGCAAGCGCATGGATGAATATAAAGAAAAAATGCGCAGGCAGGTGGAAGCCAAAGCGGAGCGCCTGGCTAAGCTGGGTTGGCGAGAATATTTGGCAGAAGAATAAAAGAATAGCATGTTTAGAAAAATATTACCGGATTAACGGGAGGGAAAGAAAGTGTTAATAGCACAAATAAAAGTTTTATTAAAAGAAAGTGTGTTAGATCCACAAGGACAAGCAGTAGAAAAAGCTTTGGGTACGCTAGGCTACAATAATATAGAAAAAGTGCGTGTCGGGAAATATCTGGAAATAATGCTGGCAGAAAATAATCGGGAAGCCGCTAACAAGCAAGTGCGGGAAATGTGTGAGCGTTTATTAATTAATGCTGTGATTGAAGATTATACTTTTACTTTGGTGGAGGTTTAACCATGAAGTTTGGAGTAGTTGTTTTTCCCGGCTCAAACGGTGATATAGATGCCTATCATTTTATTAAGGATGTTTTGGCACAACCGGTAGATCATATTTGGCATCAAGAGGAAAGTGTTGCCGGTTATGATTGTTTAATTTTGCCGGGGGGTTCCTCCTATGGTGATTATTTGCGCTGCGGTGCCATTGCCAGATTTTCACCGGTAATGAAAGCAGTAAAAGATTTTGCCTTGCGTGGAGGTTTAGTCGTTGGAATCGGCAATGGTTTTCAAATTTTGGTGGAAGCGGGGCTGCTGCCGGGTGCGCTTTACCGCAATGCAAATTTACAATTCCGCTGCCGGTTTACCTATTTAAAGGTAGAAAATTATCATACGCCTTTTACAGTGGCAATTGAGCATGGCCGGCTGCTGAAAATCCCTATTGCCCACGGCGAAGGTAATTATTATGTGGATGAAGATACTTTACAGCGTTTGAAAGCAAAAGGACAAATTATTTTTCGTTATGCCGACGAGCAAGGTGAAATTACTGCCGCGGCCAATCCCGATGGTTCCGTTTTTAATATTGCCGGCGTTTGTAATGAAAATAAGAATGTTTTGGGCATGATGCCTCATCCGGAGCGGGCAGGCGAAATTATTTTAGGCTCCGATGACGGCAAAATGATTTTTGATTCTCTATTCAAACACTGGGAGGGGAGCCGCTTATGAGACCGGAAGATTGGCGCAGCTTGGGTTTAAAAGATGAAGAATATCAAATGATTACAGAAATACTTGGTCGCGAGCCCAATTATGTGGAATTAAGCATGTACAGCGTAATGTGGTCTGAACATTGTTCCTATAAAAATTCCAAGGAAGTTTTGCGCACATTTCCCACCAAGGGGGACAGGGTACTGCAGGGACCTGGAGAAAATGCCGGTATTATCGATATCGGTGACGGCCTGGCAGTTTGCTTTAAAATAGAATCCCATAATCATCCTTCGGCTATTGAACCATATCAAGGTGCTGCCACCGGCGTCGGCGGGATTATCCGAGATATTTTTACCATGGGAGCACGCCCCATTGCTTCACTTAATTCATTGCGCTTAGGCACATTAGATGATCCCCAGGTCCGCTATATTTTTAAGGGCGTGGTATCCGGTATTGCCGGATATGGCAATGCTATTGGTGTTCCCACAGTGGGTGGCGAAGTTTATTTTGATTCAAGTTATCAAGGCAATCCGCTTGTTAACGCCATGTGTGTAGGCTTATTGGAAGTAGAAAAAATTAAGCTGGGTAGGGCAACGGGCAAAGGCAATTTAGTTATTTTAGCCGGTGCTCGCACCGGGCGAGATGGTATACACGGTGTGACCTTTGCTTCAGAAGAGTTAAGTGAAGCTGCAGAAGAAAAAAGCCCGGAAGTACAGGCAGGCGATCCCTTTACGGAAAAATTACTGCTGGAAGCATGCCTGGAATTGATTAATAACGATGATATTGTTGGTATTCAAGACTTGGGCGGAGCGGGGCTTACCTGTGCCACTTCAGAAATGGCCAGTCGTGGCGGTACCGGCATGGAAATTGAACTGGATCTTGTTCCCTGCCGGGAAGAAGGAATGGCTGCCTATGAAATAATGATTTCTGAATCGCAGGAAAGAATGTTATTGGTGGTAACGCCGGAAAAAGAAAAAAAAGTACATGATACTTTTAAACGCTGGGGCCTTATTTCCACCACCATTGGACATGTGACGGATGATGGTATCTTGCGTATCCGCCAAGGCGGAAAAGTAGTGGCAGAGGTGCCGGCCCGCAGTTTGGCAGAGGATGCCCCCGTTTATTGTCCAGCCTATCAGGAGCCGACGTATTTAAAAACATCTGCCGCTTTAGATTTACAAACGCTGCCCGATGTTCAGGATGCTAACCAGGTTTTACTAAAGCTTGTGTCATCTCCTAATATTGCCAGTAAAGAATGGATCTGGCAGCAGTACGACTATATGGCGAGGACTTCGACTGTGGTCGCGCCGGGTGCCGATGCCGCAGTACTACGTATTCGCGGCACCAAAAAAGCTATTGCCTTGTCTACCGACTGCAATTCCCGTTACGTTTTTTTAGATCCTTACAACGGCGGTAAAATAGCCGTGGCAGAAGCGGCACGTAATGTGGTCTGCAGCGGTGGAGAGACGCTGGCAATTACAAACTGTCTAAATTTTGGCAGTCCCGAAAAACCGGAGATTTTTTGGCAGTTCCGTGAAACTGTACGCGGAATGAGTGAAGCTTGCTCCGCTTTTAACACACCTGTTACGGGAGGTAATGTTTCTTTCTATAACGAAACTGACGGAGAGGCAATTTATCCCACACCTGTAGTGGGCATGGTGGGCTTGTTGGAAGATGTAGAGCGGCATTGCACTTCGGCCTTTAAAGCTGCGGGCGATGTGGTGGTTTTGTTGGGCGATACTTTTGACGAACTGGGAGGCAGTGAATATTTAGCCCTTATTCATGACAAAGTACAGGGGCAGCCACCGGCCATAGATCTAGAAAAAGAAAAAGCACTGCACAAGACGGTTTTGGCAGCAATAAAACAAGGCTTAATTAATTCTGCCCATGATTTATCTGAAGGTGGCTTAGCAGTAGCTTTGGCCGAGTGCTGTTTTACCAATGAAATTGGTGCGGAAATTTTCTTATCAAAGCAGGGATTACGCCTTGACAGCCTACTTTTTGGTGAGACCCAGTCAAGGGTTCTTGTTAGTGTGGCAGCTGATAAATTAAATCTTCTTTTAGAACTGGCGGCACAAAATTTAGTTCCTGCCTATGAAATAGGGCAAACAGGCGGAGCTAAGCTGCAGATCACTGTGGACGGGTCGCTACAAATCAATCTTCCCGTTTTAGAGCTAAAAAAAGCATGGCGGGAGGCAATTCCATGCGCACTGAAGTAAGCAGAGCCGAATCTGAAAAATTCCACGAGGAATGTGGTGTCTTTGGCATTTATGCCCCGGGTAGCGACGTGACGCAGTTAACTTACTACGCCCTGTATGCTCTGCAGCACCGCGGCCAGGAAAGTGCCGGTATTGCCGTTTCCGACGGTAAAGTTATTAGGTGTGAAAAGGGAGTAGGGTTGGTTGCGGAAGTATTTCAGGAGACGGAAAAGTTAGAGCAACTGCAGGGTAAGGCGGCGGTGGGGCATGTACGTTATGCCAGAAGTAACGAGGAGTTATTGATAAATGCGCAGCCGTTACTGGTGCGCTATCGCAACGGCCATTTAGCCATAGTGCATAACGGCAATTTAATTAACAGATACCGGCTGCGCTCGCAGTTAGAGCGTAAAGGGTCAATCTTCCAGGCTGGCACTGACAGTGAAGTGCTGGCACACCTGATTGCCCATTCCGGTGAAGATGAGATTATCAGGGCTATTAAGAAATCACTACTCTACCTGCGTGGTGCTTACACCTACATTGTCATGACGCCGGAAAAAATGGTGGGTATACGTGATCCATATGGTATCCGTCCTTTGTCACTAGGGAAAATGGCTAATGGTTATGTCCTTAGTTCAGAGACATGTGCCTTTGATACTGTAGGCGCAGAATTTGTACGCGATATAGAACCGGGTGAATTGATTATTATTGATAAAAACGGGCTGCAGTCTGAACGTTTCGCTCCGCCAAAACGTCAAGCTTTATGCGTTTTTGAGTACATTTATTTTGCCAGGCCTGACAGCAATATTCATGGCCGGAATGTCCACTTGGTCAGGAAACGCCTCGGCCGGCGTTTGGCCCAGGAACATCCGGTAGAAGCTGATATGGTAACAGGTGTGCCGGATTCATCCTTATCTGCTGCTTCGGGAGTAGCTGAACAGTTGGGTCTGCCTTATGAAATGGGTTTTGTTAAAAACCGCTACATTGGCAGAACCTTCATACAGCCTTCTCCTGAAATCCGTGCGCTGGGTGTACAGCTTAAATTAAATGCGGTGCGGCAGATTGTGGAGGGGAAGCGTGTGGTGATGGTGGATGATTCCATTGTTCGCGGCACCACTTCAATGCGGATTGTAAAAATGTTACGTCATGCCGGTGCCAAGGAGGTGCATGTATTGGTTACCTCTCCGCCTGTGGTTGCACCCTGTTATTACGGCATTAATACACCCGCACGAGATGAATTAATTGCGGCCCGTATGGGCGTGGAAGAAATAAGGCGGGCAATTGATGCCGATTATTTGGGTTTTCTTAGTGAAGAGGGGATGCTGGAGTGCCTCAACCTGTCAAAGGACGGATTTTGTACAGCCTGTTTTAACGGCCGTTATCCCATTGCTTTGGATGATTTTGCTTTGGACAAGGAACGGAGGGGGTGATTGGAAGTGGCGTATACATATAAAGAAGCAGGTGTGGATATAGAAGCCGGTAATGAAGCAGTTAGATTAATGCGCAAACATGTGCGTTCTACTTTGCGTCCGGAAGTGTTGACTGATATCGGCGGTTTTGGGGGTTTATTCGCCCTGAAGTCAGATTATCAAGAACCTATTTTAGTTGCAGGGACCGATGGCGTGGGGACAAAACTAAAACTGGCTTTTATGCTGGATAAGCATGATACTGTGGGACAAGATGTGGTAGCGATGTGTGTTAACGACATAGTTGTCCAGGGAGCTGAACCTCTTTTTTTCCTTGATTATTTGGCAGTTGGTAAACTGCAGCCGGAGAAGGTGGCCGAAATTGTGGGCGGTGTTGCTGCCGGCTGTCGACTGGCCGGCTGTGCTCTTATCGGCGGAGAAACGGCGGAAATGCCGGGTTTTTATCAGGAGGGCGAATATGATTTGGCCGGTTTTGCCGTCGGGATAGTGGAGCGAAAACAGCTTGTTGACGGCAGCAAAATCAAGCAGGGAGACGTTGTGATTGGACTTGCATCTTCCGGGTTGCACAGCAACGGCTTTTCGCTGGCAAGAAAAGTGCTGTTGGAAAAAACAGGCTGGCAGCTGGAGATCTATCGTCCCGAACTTGGCAGAACTTTGGGTGAAGAACTATTGATACCAACAAGAATTTATGTGCCTTCAATTCTAACTTTGCTGCAACAGATTGACGTTCGCGGTATGGCGCATATTACAGGCGGCGGTTTGCTGGAAAATATTCCGCGCTGCCTGCCAAGGGGTTTAGGCGTAATTATTAGTAAAAGCAGCTGGGAAATTCCTGCTGTGTTTAAATTGATCAAAGAAGTGGGACAAGTGCCGGAAGAGGAAATGTTCCGCACTTTTAATATGGGTATTGGTTATGTTTTAATTGTAGCACCGGAAGATGAGGCAGCGGCAGTTACATTATTGCAGGAAGCCGGAGAAGTTCCTATTATTTTGGGCGAAGTAGTAAAGGGTCAAGCTGTGCAAATAAAATAACCTCTTGAGGGAGAGGAGTAAGGATGAAAAAAATAGCCGTTTTTGCTTCTGGCAATGGCAGCAATTTGCAGGCCATCATTGATGCAGTGAAGCAGGGGAAGATTAAGGGCGCTGAAGTTAAAGTGATGGTCAGTGATAAAAAAGACGCCTATGCTTTAAAGCGGGCACAAAACAACAATATAGAGACCAAAATTTTTCTACCTGCTGATTTTAGCAGCAGAGAAGATTACGATAGAGCGGTTGTTGCCTATTTACGGGCTATGCAGATTGATTTGGTGGTTTTAGCCGGTTTTATGCGTTTGCTGACTCCGTATTTTGTGGCAGCCTTTCCTAACCGCATCATGAATATTCATCCTTCCTTACTGCCTGCTTTTCCCGGTGCCCATGGTGTGGCTGATGCCCTGGCCTACGGGGTTAAAGTTACCGGCTGCACAGTACATTTTGTAGATGAAGGCATGGATACCGGTCCCATTATTCTACAAGAGAGTTTGCCTGTTTATAATCATGACACAGAGGAAAGCCTGCGGCAAAGAATTCAAAAGCTGGAGCATCGCCTGTACCCACATGCCATAGCTCTCTGGGTGCAGGGAAAAATAAAGCTGGAAGGAAGAAGGTGTCTGATTGATGACAAATAAACTTGCGCTTTTAAGTGTTTCAGATAAGACAGGCATCGTTGATTTTGCTCAGGGTTTGATAAAACTAGGGTTTACTATTGTTTCCACCGGTGGCACACAAAAAATATTGGCAGAAGCGGGTGTGCCTGTGCAAAGTGTGTCGGAAATTACAGCTTTTCCGGAGATTTTAAATGGTCGGGTAAAAACTCTTCATCCCCTCATACACGGTGGAATTCTAGCTCGGCGTGATTTGGCAAGCCATAGGCAGCAAATGCTGGAACATAAAATTCCTCCCATCGATTTGGTGGCTGTCAATCTTTATCCCTTTGCCGCAACTATTGCCCAAGAAAATGTCAGCTTGGATTTAGCCATTGAAAATATTGATATTGGCGGGCCTGCCATGGTACGTGCGGCAGCCAAAAATTATAAGCATGTGACGGTGATAGTAAATCCGGCACGTTACGGGTCTGTGCTGTCCGAAATGCAGGCTAGTGGAGGGATAAGTGAAGCTACCCGCTACCGGTTGGCTGTGGAGGCTTTTAGCCACACTGCTGAATATGATGCCATGATTTCGCAGTGGCTTTATCAGCAGGAAAGTGACCTGCCGCGTTTTGCTCCCACCATGGTCCTGCCCTTTATTAAAGTCCAGGATCTGCGTTACGGGGAGAATCCCGGGCAAGAAGCGGCCTTTTACCGTGAACCACAGGCAGGTGCCGGAAGCATTGCCAATGTTCGCCAGCTGCACGGCAAAGCGCTTTCTTTTAACAATCTGAATGACTTAAATGCTGCCTGGGAAATGGTGCAGGAGTTCACTGAACCGGCGGCTGTTGCCGTTAAACATGCCAATCCCTGCGGGGTAGCCATAGCTGCCGACCTGTTTAGCGCTTACAAGCGTGCCTATGAAGCTGATCCCGTTTCCATCTTTGGCGGCATTGTGGCTTTAAACCGTAAAGTAGATTTATCTACAGCGCAGAAGATGAGTGAAATATTTTTAGAAGTTATCATTGCTCCGGATTATGATGAAGAGGCATTGGCGGTATTGACCCGCAAAAAAGATATCCGGCTTTTACAGGCAGAGTTACCGGAAAAGCGTGCAGAGATAGATATAAAAAAAGTGTCTGGAGGACTGCTGGTGCAAACATTAGACCAAAGACCCATTACAGCAGAAGGCTGGCAGACTGTAACTACCGCACAACCAACGGCACAACAAGTGGAGGATATGGTCTTTGGCATGAAAGTGGTCAAACATGTTAAGTCTAATGCCATTGTGTTGGTAAAGAACGGTCAAACCATCGGCATTGGTGCCGGGCAAATGAATCGTGTCGGTGCTGCCCGCATTGCCATTGAGCAGGCAGGGGAAAAGGCTCGCGGTAGTGTCTTGGCTTCTGATGCTTTCTTCCCCTTCCGTGATACTGTCGATGCGGCGGCGGAGGCCGGAGTAGCGGCCATTGTGCAGCCAGGCGGCTCGGTAAAAGATGATGAGTCCATTGAAGCCTGTAATGAAAAGGGAATAGCCATGATGTTTACAGGCGTCCGCTATTTTAAGCATTAGGAGGGAGAGCTATGCGTGTTTTAGTTGTGGGTAGTGGCGGCCGTGAACATGCCTTGGCTTGGAAATTAAAGAAAAGCCCACGGGTGCAAAAAGTTTATTGCGCACCGGGAAATGCCGGAATTGCTCAGGAGGCAGAATGTGTTCCCATTGCCGCCGAAGATATAGATGCTTTAGTCGACTTTGCCCGGCAGGAAAAAATTGACTTAACGGTGGTGGGGCCGGAGGCGCCACTAAATTTAGGGATTGTGGATGCTTTTACTGCCGCAGGGCTGTCCATCTTTGGTCCCATGCAAAAGGCAGCCCGGCTGGAAGGCAGTAAAGTGTTTGCTAAGCAGATAATGGAAAAATATCGGATTCCCACAGCAGAAAGCAGAAGTTTTACTGATGTGGAGGAAGCCCTTGTTTATCTACGGGAAAAAGGGGCCCCCATTGTGGTAAAGGCAGACGGTTTAGCAGCAGGTAAAGGCGTTGTGGTGGCTGCAACTTTAGCAGAGGCAGAAGATGCGGTTAGGCGTATGCTGCTGGAGAAAGAATTTGGTGCTGCCGGTTCCAGGATAATCATAGAAGAATATCTACAAGGGGAAGAAGTGACAGTCTTGGCTTTTACCGATGGTGAAGCGATTATCCCCATGGCTTCTTCTCAAGACCATAAAGCAGCCTATGATGGTGATAAAGGACCTAATACGGGCGGGATGGGAGCATATTCACCGGCCCCAGTTTTAACAAAAGAGCTGCTGGCACAAGTAGAAAAAGAGATTTTACAACCAACCATTGCAGGCTTACGCGCAGAAGGAATTATTTATAAAGGTGTCCTTTATGCCGGTTTGATGATTACGGAAAAAGGGCCTAAAGTGCTGGAATATAATGTGCGTTTTGGTGACCCGGAGTGTCAGGTAATTTTACCCCGTCTGAAAACTGATCTTTGTACCATAATGCTGGCTGTAATAAATAATGATTTAGCAAACACAACCATTGAGTGGTACGATCACCATGCTGCTTGTGTTGTCATGGCTTCCGGAGGTTATCCGTTGTCCTATCAAAAGGGTAAAATTATTACCGGCTTAAATGAAGCTGCCAAACTGCAGGATGTCTATATTTTCCACGCCGGCACTGCCAAAGAGGGCGATAAGTTTGTTACCAGTGGCGGCCGCGTTCTGGGTATTACAGCCTGGGGTGGTAAACTGACCGATGCCCTTGATAAGGCTTATCAGGCTGTAAAGCTTATCAATTTTGCCGGAGCCCATTATCGCCGCGACATTGGGCAAAAGGCCCTGAGACGGCAAAATAGCATAAGAAACCTGCCTTAATTTTAGGCAGATATTATTCCGATATGGGCAGAGGAACCTCCCAGGGACCTGCAAATGTATTGCTATCAGTACCAAAGGGATCAAGGTAGTAAGAGCCATGCTTAAAGATTATTTTGGCATCATCTGAGATTTTTGGCGGGCGGCTAAGAAAAATAACATGCCACGGCAAGCCGTTTCTATTGATTTTAAATTCACCGGGGAGATCACATTTTATAGTTTTGCCGTCAGTTACTAACTCAAGACCGTCAAGATAACCGTGATACCAATTTCTAAATAACATTGCGGCTACTTCCGTTATTCTTTTGTGTTCTCTTTTAACTCTTCTACTGGTTGTATTTACTTTTTATAAATATAAACCGTAAAAGAAGTTAATTTGTTACAATTATTTTTTATTTATTTTTTGCTAGGATGATCTGGATTACCGGCAGCCTTGGCAATTTAATTAATTACCGCTATAATGAAAGAAAAGCTTTTACATCATTTATCGGCGCTGCGGATGTATGCTAATAATGAAAGATGTTCTAACAGCGATTATTGAGGTGATTTTATGACTAAAAGACAAGGCATTGTAATGGTTTATACTGGTAACGGCAAAGGCAAGACAACTTCTGCCCTTGGTTTGGCGCTGCGTGCCAGCGGGCATGGTGAAAAAATTTTTATGGTACAGTTTCGTAAAAGTGACCCTACATATGGAGAGATTCAGGCCATTCGCAAGTTTTTGCCCACCATGACGGTGGTACAATCTGAACGCAGTCAACTGCGTAAACCGGGTGATTTTGACGAGCAGGACATAGCCGATGCAGCCAATGTCTTTGCCCAAGGACGGGAAGCTCTACTTTCAGGCAAGTATGATTTGGTAATTTTTGATGAAATTAATTTTGCTCTCCATTGTAATTTGCTGAAAATAGAGGACGTGTTGGCAATGCTCAAAGAGCGCCCGCCACATGTTAATGTGGTTTTAACGGGGCGTTACGCCCATGAAGACATTATTGCCGCTGCCGATCTTGTGAGTGAAATAAAAGAAATTAAACACCACTATGCAGCAGGCATCAAAGCCCAACCAGGTGTAGAGTTCTAGCAGAAAAGTTCAAAATAAATACTAAGTTTAAGTCAGGAACACCTAAAAGGTGTTCTTTTTTTAGGAAACCATATCATTTGCATTATATTTTAGAGATTTAATATTAATCTTCAGGCATTGGCAAGGAGGATTAAGTCTATATAATGGTGTAAAAAGAAAAATAAGT